>JAFMEV010000109.1 GCA_017856545.1 Chitinophagaceae bacterium | reverse complement strand
AACGGATACGCTTGTATTTACCACAAGCACACTCATAATCCTTTACTGGACCAAAGATGCGCTCGCAGAACAAACCATCACGCTCAGGCTTGTAAGTACGGTAGTTAATGGTTTCTGGTTTTAACACCTCACCAAAGCTTCTTTCCAAAATACTGTCTGGTGATGCCAAACTGATTGTTATTTGCGAAAAAGCTGGACGTTGTCTATTCTCTTTTTTGAATGCCATATAATTTTTTTAAGAATGTTAGTTACTTGTTTTGATTCTAGTTTTACTATTAATCAAATTTTAAATCTAAACCTAAGCCTCTCAATTCATGTACTAATACATTGAAAGATTCAGGGATACCAGCTTTAGGAATATTCTCGCCTTTTACAATGGCTTCATATGTCTTAGCTCTACCGATGATATCATCAGATTTAAGTGTCAATAACTCTTGAAGAATGTTAGATGCACCATATGCTTCTAATGCCCATACCTCCATCTCACCAAAACGTTGACCACCAAACTGAGCTTTACCACCCAATGGTTGTTGTGTAATCAAACTGTATGGTCCGATAGAACGTGCGTGCATCTTATCATCCACCATGTGGTGTAATTTGATCATATAGATCACACCCACAGATGTTTTTTGGTGGAAACGCTCTCCAGTTTCTCCATCATATAAATAAGTATGTCCGTTATTAGGAATACCTGCTTGCACACATAAATCTTCAATTTGTGTAGTGCTAGCACCGTCAAAAATTGGTGTTGCAAATTTCACACCTAATTTTTTACCAGTCCATCCTAAAATGGTTTCATAGATCTGACCTAAGTTCATACGAGAAGGTACACCCAATGGATTCAATACGATATCTACTGGAGTTCCGTCTTCCATGAATGGCATATCTTCTTGACGAACAATTTTCGCAACGATACCTTTGTTACCGTGACGACCCGCCATCTTATCACCCACTTTCAACTTACGCTTCACAGCTAAGTATACTTTTGCTAATTTCAATACACCTGCTGGTAATTCGTCACCGATTGAAATATTGAATTTCTCACGCTTGTAACGACCTAACTCTTCGTTGTATTTAATGCTATAGTTGTGTAATAAGGTATTGATTAAATCATCTGTCTTCTTATCACCAGTCCAACCTAATGGATTCACGTTTTGATAATCAATTGGTGCTAAGTTTTTAGCATTGAACTTGCTTCCTTTTGGAATCAATGTTTCACCAAAGTTGTTTACCACACCTGGAGTAGTATGATCTTTCAATAAGTTTTGTAATTTTTCAATTAACAAACTCTTTAAAGAAGCTTCATTCTCTTCGTGTTGTTTTTCAACTTTATCTAATTGAGCTTTCTCACGAACTTTTCCACTCTTATCTTTCTTAGCTCTTTGGAATAATTTTTTATCAATTACTACACCCTCTGTTCCGTTAGCAGCTTTTAAAGAAGCATCTTTTGCATCACCCGCTTTGTCACCAAAGATGGCACGCAATAATTTTTCTTCTGGAGTTGGATCAGATTCACCTTTAGGAGTGATTTTACCAATTAAGATATCTCCTTCTTTAACAGGAGCACCAATTCTGATAATACCATGCTCATCCAAATCTTTAGTAGCTTCTTCAGAAACGTTTGGAATATCAGATGTTAATTCTTCTTCTCCTAATTTAGTATCACGCACTTCTAATTCATATTCATCAATGTGAATAGAAGTAAATAAATCTTCACGAACTACTCTTTCGCTGATTACAATCGCATCTTCAAAGTTGTAACCCTTCCATGGCATGAACGCCACTTGCAAGTTTCTTCCTAATGCTAATTCACCACCTTGAGTTGCATAACCACCTGTTAAGAAATCACCTTTCTTTACTTTTTGACCCTTCTTCACTGCTGGAGTTAAGTTGATACAAGTAGATTGGTTGGTCTTAATGAACTTAGTTAATTTATAAACAATTAAGTCTTCGTTAAAGCTTACTAAACGATCCATTTCATTACGGTTGTAACGAACATGAATTTCATTAGCATCCACAAACTCTACCACACCATCACCTTCAGCGTGAATTTGAATTCTCGCATCACGTGCAGCTTTTCCTTCTAATCCAGTACCAACGATAGGTACTTCTGGACGAATTAATGGTACAGCTTGACGTTGCATGTTAGATCCCATCAACGCACGGTTCGCATCATCATGCTCTAAGAAAGGAATCAATGAAGCACTCAAACCAACAATTTGGTTAGGAGCAACGTCCATGTATTCTACTTCTGCTTTCTCTAAGATTGGGAAGTCACCTGTTTGACGAGAGACAACTTTATCTTCAGCAAATTCTGCTTTATCATTTAATGGTACATTAGACTGTGCGATTTTCGCAGTATCTTCTTCTTCTGCACTTAAATAAGTTAATGTCTTTAAGTTTACTTTACCATTTTCTACTTTACGGTATGGAGTTTCAATGAAGCCCATATCGTTGATCTTTGCGTGAACACACAAAGTAGAAATCAAACCAATGTTTGGTCCTTCTGGTGTTTCAATTGTACAAAGACGACCGTAGTGAGAATAGTGTACGTCACGCACCTCGAAACCAGCACGCTCTCTACTTAAACCGCCGGGTCCTAATGCGGAAACACGACGCTTATGCGTGATTTCACTCAAAGGATTGGTTTGGTCTAAGAATTGAGATAACTGAGATGTTCCGAAGAATGAGTTGATCACAGAAGATAAAGTTCTCGCATTGATCAAATCAACTGGAGTAAATACCTCGTTATCACGCACGTTCATACGCTCACGGATAGTACGCGCCATACGCGCTAAACCTACACCGAATTGAGCATACAATTGCTCACCTACTGTTCTGATACGACGATTGCTTAAGTGATCGATATCATCAATCTCAGCTTTAGCATTCGTTAAACGTACTAAGTACTTAATGATTTCAATGATATCATTTTTCGTTAAAACTTTCTTGTCTAAAGTTAAATCATGACCTAATTTTTTGTTGATCTTGTAACGACCCACTTCACCTAAATCATAACGTTTGTCAGAGAAGAATAATTTGTCAATGATACCACGAGCCGTTTCATTATCAGGAGCATCAGCACCTCTTAATTGACGGTAAATATGTTGAACAGCTTCTAATTCTGAGTTAGAAGTATCCTTGTTTAATGTGTTGTAGATAATTGCATAATCACCACCTACATCTTCTTTCTGAATGAATACACTCTTCGCTCCCATCTCTACGATTAAAGCAATAGCATCTTCGTCTAATACTACATCACGCTCTAATACGATTTCATTTCTTTCAATGCTCACTACTTCACCTGTATCTTCATCCACAAAATCTTCTACCCAAGTTCTTAAAACACGAGCAGCTAATTTTTTACCAACATGCTTAGACAAAGTTTTCTTATCTGCATTTACTTCATCCGCCATGCCGAATAATTCCAAGATATCTTTATCTGTTTCAAAACCAATTGAACGCAATAAAGTAGTTACAGGGAATTTTTTCTTACGATCGATGTATGCATACATCACGTTGTTAATATCAGTAGCAAATTCCATCCATGCTCCTTTGAAAGGAATTACACGAGCAGAATAAATCTTAGTTCCATTTGGATGTGTTGATTGTCCAAAGAACACACCAGGAGAACGATGTAATTGAGAAACTACAACACGCTCAGCACCGTTGATAACAAAGGTACCTCTTGGTGTCATGTAAGGAATGTTTCCTAAGAATACATCCTGTACAATGGTTTGGAAATCTACGTGCTCTTCATCATTACAGCTTAAACGTAATTTAGCTTTTAATGGAACAGCATAAGTTAATCCACGCTCCATACACTCATCAATGGTGTAACGTGGTGGATCAATAAAATAATCCAAGAATTCTAAAACGAAAATGTTTCTTGTATCCGTGATAGGAAAATTTTCCTTGAATACACGGAACAAACCTTCTACGTTTCTTCTGTCTGGAGTTGTTTCTAATTGGAAAAATTCTTTGAAAGATTCTAATTGAATGTCTAGTAAGTCTGGAGCTTCTGCGACATTTTTAATCTTACCAAAATTGGTTCTGTTGTTCAAGATTGTTGTTGACATACTTTCTAAACCAGGTTTTATTGCAATAAAATATTGGGGGAGCATTTTGCTCAAATACCGTCTACCAACTGATACAGATATGTGGCCACCATATACGATCAATAGACAATACGCCCAAAATAAAGGATTGCAAAGTTAAGGAAAGAAGGGCAGATTTAAAAACAAATTTTGTACCAAAAGCCTTGAAATTCAATATTTTTTCAAAAAAAATGCCGGTTTGGGACAGATTGTCGTATTATTAATTATTATATTGTACAATTAGTTGAAATTAAATTAATTTTACATTCAAATAAATATAAATATCAAATAACCAGCTCCCCTTTTACGGCCAATTTTAGATTATCCTTAACAATAAGAAACTTAGAAAGAAATACTAATCTTCGACGAACATCGAGCTTGCGAGCTGAGAGGAGAAGATTAAGTGTTTTTTCTAAGTATTATTTAAGGTAAAATAAAAAGCCCCGGACAAAGTCCAGGGCTTTTATATGATTTTAGCACTTGGCTAAAGTAAAATTACTTTACTTCAACTTCAGCACCTGCTTCTTTCAATTTAGCAGCGATATCATCAGCTTCTGCCTTAGATACACCTTCTTTAATTGCTTTAGGAGCGCCATCCACTAAATCTTTAGCTTCTTTCAAGCCAAGACCTGTTAAGTCTTTAACAACTTTAACTACGTTTAATTTGCTAGCACCACCGTTTGTTAAGATAACATCAAATGCTGTTTTCTCTGCAGCTGCTTCTCCGCCACCGCCACCTGCTGCTACAACTACTGCTGCTGCTGCTGGTTCGATACCGTAATCAGCTTTTAAAACGTCTGCTAATTCTTGTACTTGTTTAACTGTTAAGCTTACTAATTCTTCAGCTAGTTTTTTTACGTCTGCCATTTTGTTTCAATTTTTTCCGCTTTCAAAGCATATGCTCCAGCGGAAGGTTTAAAAAAATTATGTAACAATATAAAAACAGAAACTCATTCGAGTCTTCTG
>JAFMEV010000021.1 GCA_017856545.1 Chitinophagaceae bacterium | reverse complement strand
TTCAACTCTGTTAAATTACTTTGAATAGCAGAGGAAATAAAAATATGAGGAATATTTTCTGGTAATTCTTTTTCAATCGCTTCTTTTAATTCATCATCTAGTAAATCTGATTTACTGATAGCAATGATAAATTCTTTTTGCAATAGTTCTGGGTTGAATGCAGCTAGTTCGCTTTTTAAAATTTCGAATTCTTTTTTATGATCATTTGAATCTGCTGGTATTAAAAATAATAACACAGCGTTTCTTTCGATATGTCTTAAGAACCTATGTCCTAGCCCTTTTCCTTCGGCAGCACCTTCAATGATTCCGGGTAAATCTGCAATACAGAAAGATCTATTATCTCTATAAGCTACCATGCCTAACTGAGGAGTAAGTGTCGTAAATGCGTAATTAGCAATTTTTGGTTTTGCAGCAGTGATGGTGGATAATAAAGTTGATTTTCCTGCATTTGGAAATCCTACCAAACCAACATCTGCTAAAACTTTTAATTCAATTTGTTTCCAACCTTCAGTTCCATCTTCTCCTGGTTGAGCATATTCTGGAACTTGTTGAGTGGCGGTAGCAAAATTGCTATTCCCTAATCCACCTCTACCACCTTTTAACCAAACAATCTCTTGTCCGTCATGTAAGATCTCTGCTTCTACCACACCTGTCTCTTCATCTTTTGCAATAGTGCCTAATGGAACTTCAATAATAATATCTTTTCCATCTTTACCTGTGCAATTATTCTTACTTCCATTTTCTCCGTTGTCCGCAATAACATTTTTATAATAGCGCAAATGCAATAAGGTCCATAATTGCGCATTACCTCTTAATATGATATGACCACCACGTCCACCATCTCCACCATCAGGTCCACCCTTTGCAGTTAATTTATTTCTTAGGAAATGTCTACACCCTGCACCGCCATGTCCACTGTGTGCAAAAATGCGGATGTAATCAATAAAATTCTTTTCAGACACTTGTTATGTATTAATGCACAAAGTTAGTGCAAAAGGCTTACTTAGTAGCCTTTAATCCATCAATCAAAATAGTCACCATGTTTTGCTCCAGTTCTTCGGCGCTAATTTTTTTGGTAGATCTATGCCAGCTTTCAATACCACTTACAGCATGTAAAAATATCAACACGACTGTTGGGGCATCAATGGCTTTGATTTCTTTATTGCGAATACCTTCTTCAATAATTGCAGCTAAACGTTTACGATAAACTCTTCTTTGATTTTGGTAATTAGATAAATAAGGATCAGACAGGTGTTTCCACTCGGTATCATTCACATAAACTTCTTCATAATGATTGATCATTTCATCTATATGAAAACGAAGAATCTTCTCCATTTTTTCTAAAGAACTGATGTTCTCAGATTCAATCTCATCTAATTTTACCATAAAACGGTTGGCTACATTAAAGACCAATTCATGTAATAACTCGCTTTTTGATTTAATATGATTGTATAAACTAGCTGCTTCTACCCCCACGGCTTCTGCTAAATCACGCATACTGGCAGCTTTATATCCCTTTTCTCTAAATAATGTGGCAGCTTTACTAACAATAATATCCTTTCTTGATATATTCTTTTCCGTCTTGATCCTAGCCATAAAACTAATTTTTTGAGTGATTTGTTAGTACAAATTTATAGAATTAATACAATGATTTATGGATATTTTTTAAATTTTTGGTCGTTTACGTTAGTTTTTGATTATCAAGCACTTAAAAATCGTAGTTTCGCAGCTGAAAAAAACCAAAATACATGTCTTTAGTAGTTGTTGGATCAATGGCATTTGATGCTATAGAAACTCCCTTCGGGAAAAGTGATAAAATTATTGGCGGTGCTGCAACCTATATTGCTTGGTGTGCATCTAATTTTACGCCTGTTAAACAAATTTCTGTTGTGGGTGGAGACTTTCCGCAATCAGAATTAGACGCCCTTGCAAACAGAGGCGTGACTTTAGAAGGAGTTCAAATTAAGAAAGACGAGAAAACATTTTTCTGGAGTGGTAAGTATCATTTAGATATGAACACTCGTGATACTTTAGATACACAATTAAATGTGTTGGAAAATTTCCAACCAGTTGTTCCAGATAGTTATCAAGATTGCGAAATTTTAATGTTAGGTAATTTAGTACCTGGTGTTCAAAGTAGTGTAATCAAGCAAATGAAAAATCGTCCAAAATTAATCGTAATGGATACGATGAATTTTTGGATGGAAATTATGATGGAAGATTTAAAGCATACGATTAGTTTGGTAGATGTATTATTAGTGAATGATAGTGAAGCACGTCAATTAAGTGGTGAATATAGTTTAGTGAAAGCTGCTAAGAAAATCATGACCATGGGTCCAAAATATTTGATTATTAAAAAAGGAGAACATGGTGCATTATTATTTCATGAGAATGAAGTTTTCTTTGCTCCTGCATTGCCTTTAGAGGAAGTGTTTGATCCAACCGGTGCGGGAGATACTTTTGCGGGTGGCTTTGTTGCTCACTTAGCAAGAACAAAAGATATTTCTTTTGAAAACATGAAGTCTGCTATTATTTTGGGAAGTGCGATGGCAAGTTTTTGTGTAGAGAAATTTGGTACACAAAGATTAACCGAAATTAATGTAGATGATATTAAAGAACGAGTTCAATCTTTTGTACAGTTAGTGAATTTTGATATCGAGTTAGTTTAATTTTTTAAAGAATAATATATATACAATGCGCGTTGCAGTAGTTGGTGCCACAGGGCTAGTGGGCACAAAGATGTTACAAGTACTAGCAGAAAGAAATTTTCCAGTAACTGAATTAATCCCAGTGGCATCTGCTCGTTCTGTGGGTAAGGAAGTGATGTTTAAAGGAAAAGCATACAAAGTTGTGGGCATGGAAGAAGGTATTGCAGCCAAACCTGCTGTTGCTATATTTTCAGCTGGTGGTGGTACTTCAACTGAGTGGGCGCCTAAATTTGCTGCTGCAGGCATTCGTGTGATTGATAATTCTTCTGCATGGAGAATGGATCCCACTAAAAAATTAGTTGTGCCTGAAGTAAACGCTTCTGTATTAACTGCAGATGATATGATTATTGCAAACCCTAACTGTTCAACTATTCAAATGGTGGTTGCTTTACAACCATTGCACGCAAAGTATACAATTAAAAGAGTAGTAGTGAGTACTTATCAGAGTGTAACAGGTACAGGTAAGCAAGCGGTAGATCAATTAATGAATGAGCGTGCAGGAAAAAGCCTTTCTGCTCAAGATATGGCCTACAAGTACCAGATTGATTTAAACGCAATTCCACAGATTGATGTGTTCTTAGAGAATGGATATACTAAAGAGGAAATGAAAATGGTAAAAGAGACTTGCAAGATTATGCAAGACGATTCTATCAAAGTAACTGCTACCACAGTAAGAATTCCAGTGATGGGTGGACATAGTGAGAGCGTGAATGTAGAATTTGAAAAGGAATTTGAGATGAAAGATGTAGTTGCTGCTTTAACTGCTGCTCCTGGTGTAATCGTGCAACAAGATGACGCTACACAATTCTATCCAATGCCTTTATGGGCGCATGAAAAAGATGAAGTGTTTGTAGGTCGTTTAAGAAGAGACGAAACGCAAGCAAAGACATTGAACATGTGGATTGTGAGCGATAACTTACGCAAGGGCGCTGCAACCAATGCAGTGCAAATTGCAGAATATTTGGCCGCTAAGAAAATCATTTAGTAAAAGTAAATAGAGGACCTAGTTTATGGGGGTCCTCGAAAAAATCATTAGATAAAATAGAATTAGTTAAATAATTTTTCTATTTAACTAATTCTATGAAATCTGCTTCAGATATAATTTTTATCGAGGCTATTTTTTTAGCTTTTTCTAATTTACTTCCTGCGTCTTCGCCTACTACTAAGTAATTTAATTTACTACTCACACCACTTAGAATATGACCGCCACGAGCTTCCACCATCGCTTCTGCTTCAGCTCTTTTTAATTGAGTCAATGTACCTGTAAATAAAAAATTCAAACCAGCTAAATTTCCATCTATAGCAGTTGCATTGGTTTGAATCATATTCAAGCCTAAATTTTCCAAGGCTTTGATTAATGTAATATTTTTTTCTTCACTAAAATATTGTCTGATACTTTTAGCAACTTTCACGCCTACATCTTCAAAAGATTGTAATTGTTCTTCTGTTAGTGCTACTAAATCTAAAATATGATGAATTTGACTTGCAATTGTTTTAGCAGTAGTCTCTCCCACATAACGAATACCTAATGCATAGATTAATCTGTATAAGGGTTGTTGCTTAGATGCTTCTATTGCTGCCATTAAATTATCAACGCTTTTTTTGCCAAAACCTTCTAGTTGTCCTATTTGTGTAAAATCCAATTGATAGATCTGTGGAATATTTTTCAATAAACCCAATTCATAGAACTTTCTAATATTGGCATCACCAAAACTTTTGATATCCATTGCGTCCTTACTTACAAAATGGATCATGCGTTCTACAATCTGAGCAGAACAAGCTGGATTGTTACATCTCCATACAGCTTCAGTTTCTTCTTTTTCTAAAATATAATCACATACTGGACAGGTACTAGGGAATTCAATAATTTTTTCTGTTCCTTTTCTAACGGAAGGAATGGATTGAACAATTTGAGGTATTACATCTCCAGCTCTTTCTATGATTACTGTATCACCTAATCTTAAATCTTTTTCTTTGATGTATTCTTCATTGTGCATGGAGATACTTGATACGGTAACTCCTCCTATCGCTACAGGCTGCAGTTTCGCAACAGGGGTAACAGCGCCTGTTCTGCCCACTTGAAATTCTACATTTTCTAATATCGTTGTAGCTTGTCTGGCTTTAAATTTATAAGCAATAGCCCATCTTGGATGATGCGATGTCATACCAAGTTTTTCTTGTAAAGCGAAATCGTTGATCTTAATGACTAGGCCATCTATTTCGTAAGGCAAATGATCACGCTCTAATTCAAAATCTTTACAAAATTGAATAACGCCTTCAATATTGGAGATTAATTTTTTCTCTTTTTGGGGTGATCTGAATCCCATATTCCACAATAACTCTAAAGAGCCACTATGTGTTTTTAATAGATCTGGGGTTTTGGCACCTGCTTGTAAAGTGTAAAAACTAATGTGATAAATAAAGGCATCTAAATTTCTATCGGCTACTTCTTTTGGATCCTTCATACGAAGACTTCCTGCTGCTGCATTTCTTGGATTGGCTAAAGGAGGCAATTGTTTGGCAATTAATTTTTGGTTGAAATCATCAAAAGATTTTTTACTCATGATCACTTCTCCTCGAATTTCCATTTGCAGGATTCCATAGCTTGATAAGGGGATACTTAAAGGAATAGACCTGATTTGTTTGATGTTTTGAGTGATTTCTTCACCTGCCACACCATCTCCTCTAGTGCAAGCTCTCACTAACATATCATTTTCATATACCAAAGAAATACTGGCACCATCAAATTTGGGTTCAACACAATAGTTGATATTGTCTAATTGTGCTCCTTCTTTTGCTTTACGATCAAAATCATTTAAATCATCTGCGTCATAACTATTCTCCAAGCTTAACATGGGCACCAAATGTGGAAGGGTCTCAAATTGTTGATTCAAGCTATTACCAACTCTTTGGCTGGGGGAATCTGCACTAATTAAGTCTGGATGAGCTGCTTCTATTTGTAGTAGTTGTTGAAACAAACGATCATATTCAAAATCACTAATGAATGGATTAGCTACCACATAATATTGGTACTCGTGAAATTGCAGCACCTGTTTTAAGGCAGTTAATTCTATATGATGAGGGTTTTTTAAGAAATCCTGGGTAACGGCTTGAAGCTCTTGTATTTGTTCTTTATTGTACATGATTGGAAATGTCTGCTAAAATACAAATTGTTTTATTCTTTTATTTCGTATTTTGGCAACAAGAACAATTATTTTCTTGATTGCCTATGATGAATCCTACCAATAAGGATGCGGCTTTATTAGTGAGTGGTTATCCAACAGTGCCTTTAACGGTTGACTGTGTCATTTTTGGTTTTACGGATAACCAATTAAAAGTATTGCTCATTAAAAGTGACTTAGAGCAATACAAAGACCAATTGTCTCTTTTGGGAGATGTGGTTCAATCCAATGAAGACTTGGATAATGCTGCTAATAGAGTTTTACTCGAAAGAACTGGTATGCAAAATGTCTATTTGGAGCAAGTGCGTACTTTTAGCAAAGTGGATAGACACCCTGGAGGGAGGGTCATTACAACCGTTTATGCGTCATTATTGGATTTCAAACATGAGGAATTAAAAATTCATGAAAACGAGCTTAAGTGGCATACTGTAAGTCAAATCACCCAAATGGCATTTGACCATAAGCAAATTTTGGATGTGTGTTATGCCTGGTTGCAAAAAAGAATTCAAGAGCATCCATTGGCTTTTAGCTTATTGCCTGAAAAATTCTCTTTGAGACAGGTGCAGAATGTATATGAGGCTATTTTGGGAACCCAGCTTGATAGAAGAAATTTTAGAAAAAAATTTGCAAGTATGGGCTTGTTAATTGATACCAACGAAATGGAAGTAAATGTTACACATCGCCCAGGCAAGTTGTATAAGTTTGATTATGCCCAATATGAGTTAAGTAAGCGAAATTGGGTAGGTATAGATTTTTAAATACCTTTAGGCACTTTTACAAATAGGTATTACTATGTTATATTCAATGACCGGATACGGTAGGGCGGAGAGCAATTTTAATGAAAAGACATTTATTGTCGAAGTAAAGTCTTTAAATGGAAAGCAATTTGACCTTCGTTTAAATATCCCCTCTCCATTAAAACCTTATGAGGTAGAGATTAGGAATAAATTGAATGAGACCATTTTAAGAGGTAGTGTGGAGTGTACCATTCAAATTAAATCTAATGGGATTACAAAACCCATTAGCATCAATAAAGAATTAGCAAAGTCTTATTATCAACCCATCATGGAGTTGGCGGACGAATTAGGGATTACCAAAGAGAATATTTTAAGTACTTTATTAAAAATGCCTGATGTAGTTGCTTCAACCAATGAAGTGTTTACAGAAGAAGAGTGGAAGGTTTTGGCTGGTGTATTACATCAAGCGATTGATTTATTAATGAAGCATAGAGCAGAGGAAGGCAAATCTATTGAGAAAGACTTGGTAGAAAGGGTAGCAGCTATTTCTGCACAGCAAGCTGTTATTGAAAAAATTGAACCTATTAGAAGGGCTAAAGTAAAAGAAAATCTAATCAAGCAATTAGAGCAACATATTGGTGCTGACAAATATGATGCTAACAGATTGGAACAAGAATTAATTTACTACATTGAAAAAATTGATATCTCTGAAGAGCGTGTAAGATTGACCAATCATTGCGCTTATTTTAATTCCATTTTATTGGAGAAAGATCCTTCTAAAGGAAAAAAACTTTCTTTTATTTTACAAGAAATGGGAAGAGAGATAAATACTACAGGTTCTAAAGCCAATGATGTAGATATTCAAAAGGCAGTGATTTTAATGAAGGATGAATTAGAAAAAGCAAAAGAACAAATTTTAAATGTTTTATAAGATGAACTTATGGAGTAAAACATATTTAATACTTCTTGTAACATTATTCTTGGGAGCTTGTCAAACCATTGACTTGTATGAGCAAACCACTACTTATCCAGAGCATCAATGGTCTAGCAAGCAAGTAAATCAATACCAGTTTAATATTGCAGATTCCAACGCTAGGTACAATATGTTTTTTGTCATCAGACACCATAATGCCTATCACTATAAAAATATTTGGTTACAAGTAATATCACAAGCTGCTGGAGATAGTATACAAAAGCAAACCATCAATATTAATTTAGCAGATGATATGAATGGATGGTTGGGATCTGGAATGGATGATATTTATGATCATAGGGTATTGATGAACACCCAGCCTTTAAAATTACCAAAAGGAAGTTTTAAAGTAAGTATACAGCAGATTATGCGTGAAGACCCACTTCAGAATATTTTAACTACTGGCGTAAGAGTTGAAAAAGCAAAGCCATGAAATTAAAATTAGTCAATATAATTTATTGGATTTTTTTGACTTATATGGTAGCTGCGTTTATATGGTGGTATGTTTCATTAGAAAAACAAAATGATCAAATCACACAAATAAAAATAGAAAAATTACAAGCTACTCCTGGTGCTAATACCCTACAATATCAAGAACTATTAAATTATCAAGAAAGAAAAAGAAAACAATTTTTAGGAGAGGGTATTACATTTCTATTTTTGTTCTTTTTAGGTGCCATCTATGTATATAGATCTTTGGTGAAACAATTAAGGTATTCGAATCAACAGCAAAATTTTATGATGGCGGTTACGCATGAATTAAAAACGCCTATCGCAGTGACTCAATTAAATATTGAAACTTTATTAAAAAGAGATTTGCAAACTGATCAACAAAAACAGTTGTTGAATAATTCTTTGAAAGAAACCCAGCGTTTGGATGCACTCTGTAATAATATACTTTTAGCTGCTCAATTAGATTTAGCGGATTATCAACAAAATAAACAATCCATTCAGCTTACAGAAATTGTTGTAGGTGTAGTAAAATCTTTTGAAGAAAGATTTCCAACAAGAAAAATGATCGCACATATTCAAGAAGGAGTGATGATGTTTGCCGAGCCTTTGCTGATGCAAATGCTTTTACAGAATTTGGTAGATAATGCGAATAAGTATGCACCTATTGATACACCTATTGAAATTGTTTTAGAACAAAACGACAAAGAAATCTTGCTACAAGTGAAAGATCAAGGTCCAGGGATACCAATTGCAGAAAGAGAACGCGTATTCAATAAATTTTATAGAGTGGGGAACGAATATACAAGATCTGCTAAAGGGACTGGCTTGGGCTTGTATTTATGTAAGAAAATTGCTCAATTTCATCAATCTCAGCTATTGATTAGCGAAAACCATCCCCAGGGTACAATTTTTAGTTTCAAGGCAATGTTTTAGATTTTTGGTCGTTATTATAGGGTTAATGCCACAACATGTCTTTGAGCTCTATTGCCGATTTTTTACAACCCGTTAATTTAGACCTCCTTTCTAAGGATGAAGGCTATAGGGATACCCAAT
The DNA here is from genome assembly GCA_017856545.1 of Chitinophagaceae bacterium. Classification (GTDB taxonomy): domain Bacteria; phylum Bacteroidota; class Bacteroidia; order Chitinophagales; family Chitinophagaceae; genus Sediminibacterium. Next base: position 12,699 of record JAFMEV010000021.1, on the reverse strand, counting down.
TAGGTAAACATATTAAGGTATATGAAACCCAATTGCCAGACATTTCCGACGCCGATATGGTGATTATTGGTGCAGGAGAATGTAGAGGTGCAGGATATGCTTTAAATGATCATGCATCAGCAGACGGAATTCGTTCTGCTTTGTACGCTTTATATTATTGGCATGCACAAGTAACTATCGCCGATTTAGGCAACGTTAAAATTGGGCAAACCATACAAGATAGTTATGCTGCTTTGAGAACAGTGATTGCAGAATTGATTTTACAAAACAAAAAAGTGGTAGTGATTGGTGGATCTCATGATTTAACATTACCACAGTATCATGCATATACGAGTATCCCTACTTTAGTGAATGCGGTGGTAACAGATGCTAAAATTGATTTGGATTTGGAAGCAAGATTACCAGCAGATCATTTTTTAGAAGAATTATTTACAGGATTACCGAATCATTTGAATCACTATGCACATATTGCTTTTCAAAGTTATTTCATGCATCCCCATATGTTGGAGACCATCGATAAATTAAGATTCGATTGTTTTAGATTGGGTGTGGTGAGAGAAGACATTGAAGAAATGGAGCCTGTGATTCGTGATAGTCATATGATGAGTTTTGATATTAGTGCTATTCAAAATGCGCAAGCCCCTGCCAATATTATTACACCAAATGGATTAAACGGTGAAGAAGCTTGTGTACTTATGCAGTATGCTGGTATGAGTTGGAAAACCAGTAGCATTGGACTATATGGATACCAAGCAGAACTAGACCGCAACGGTTTGTCTGCTATTCAAATAGCACAAATGATATGGTATATTATTGATGGTATACAAAAAGGAAAGAAAGAATCTCCTTTGTCTGCAACAGAAAGATTTAAAGAATTTCACATTGCATTTTCTGATATAGATACACAATTTCTACAAAGCAAAAGCACCGGTAGATGGTGGATGCAATTACACAATAAAGAATGGGCGCCTTGTAGTTATAAAGATTATTTAGTAGCTTCAAAAAACGAAATCCCAGAAAGATGGCTAAGAGCATTGGAAAGAGAGTAATTACTGCCCAGTATATTTCATTATTTATTTTTGTTCTTTTATTTTCAAGTTCTTGTGCCATACAAAAAGCACAACGTTCTTTATTAAATACACCTGCTTTAAAGGGAGCCCATGTAGGTATTGCGATTTATAATGATACCAAAAGTGCATGGATTGATCAGCGCCAAAGCGATTATTATTATACGCCAGCGAGTAATACTAAGATATTAGCTACCTATGTAGGTTTACAATTTTTAGGCGACTCTATACCAGGATGGAAAATGGCAGAAAATGCAGATACCTTATTTTTATTTCCTCAAGGTGATCCAAGTTTTTTGCATCCTGAATTTACTTATCAACCTATTGTTGATTTAATTCAACAAACTAATAAGCAAGTGGTGATTGCCACTACTCAATCCAATGATCGTTTTGAAAGTATGGGAGATGGTTGGGCTTGGAACGATTATGCAGAAGATTATCAACCTGAGCGTTCCAGAATGCCTATATATGGGAATGTGGTTCACTTTTATGAGCAAGGCAATAACTTACAAATAAAGCCCTTTAGCTTTTTTAAAAATCAGACCATTCAATATGAGGAGGTGAAATCTAAGCAGTGGTCAAGGAAAAAATTAACCAACGATTTTTTTGTTACTGCTCAAAAAAACAATGCCAAATATTTTCAGGTGCCTTTTATAACAGATCCAGAAAAAGATATTCAATTATTGAATGACAGTTTACGTTTAAAAAAGCCAATTCAAGTTTTACATTATACTCCGCTTCTTGCTCAAAAAACAATTAAAACAGTTCCAACAGATACGCTATTGAAAATCATGATGAGTAGAAGTGATAATTTCTATGCTGAACAAATTGTATTAATGAGTAGTGCGCAATTATTGGGTCGTATGGATGATGCAGCATTTGTAGACAGTATGATTCAACAAGAGTTCACTTTTTTACCTCAACCCATGCGTTGGGCGGATGGAAGTGGGTTAAGTAGATACAATTTAAATACCCCTGAAAACTATATAGCAATTTTAAAACAAATGCAAGCTAAGTTTGGAGAAGCAAGGGTTAAAAATATTTTTGAAAAAGGGGGAGAGGGAACCCTTTCTGCCTATTATAAAAATTTCCCGGGTACTTTGTATGCTAAGACAGGAACCTTAGGTGGTCAAATTGCCTTAAGTGGTTTTATCTATACGCAGCGTCAGCAAAAATTATATTTCTCTGTATTAGTGGCCAATCATATGAGTAAAACAAGTGCTGCTGTAAGAAGGGCGGTAGAGGCTTATTTGGTGGAGATTGCAAAGCGTAATTGATCCTTATAAGCAATCAATCAAGAATAAATTCATCAAGAAGTCTCCATAGTAGTTATTGAGTAAACAGGCCATCGATATAAGCTTCGTTTAAAGAGATATAGGTTGGGGCACCTGTGGCTGTTACCTGAGGTGTGTCACATTCACATAAAGCATCAATCAAAGTCCTCATCTCTAATGTGGTTAATTCCTTTCCTGCTTTAATCGCCATTTGTCTGCTCATGCAGCGAATTAACTTCTCTCTCTTGCTAAATTGTATGTTTGTACTGAAGTGTTTAAACTGCTCTAATAATAATTCAATCGCATTTTTTTCATTTCCTGATTCCACATCTGCAGGAATTCCTTGTATTACAAAACTATTGGGTCCAAAGTTTTCTAATTCATATCCAATCATTGCCAAGTCTGGAATGATTTCTTCTAGCAATGCAGCATCTGATGCACTCAATTCTAAGACTACCGGGAATAAACTTTTTTGAGTAGCGTGTGCTTGCATACTCGCTTTTTGGTATTTCTCATACAAGATACGTTCGTGCGCTAATTGCTGGTGGATCATTAAAAAACCAGAATTGGCTGGGGCAATGATATAAGTATTGTGTATTTGAATTAAAGGCGCGTCTTCTACAATGGATAATTTATTTTCTGTTTCAGCAAAACCCATCGAAGAAGGTTTTACAATGTATTCGTTATTGGGCTCAGCACTTGGAATGGTGGAGAAATAATCTTTCCATTGTGCATTGTCTTTGCTGCCACTTGATTTTGGAATAAAATGTGCTTGATTTTTTTGTGTAAAGCCAGCGTATAAACTATTGCTTGCTGTGGCATGTTGTTTTTCTTCTGTAAATGGTTGTTGAACTGCATCTAAGCTCTGAATTGATGCATCCAATGAAAAATCTAAAGAAGGTGCAATACTAAATTGTGCCAATGCATGCTTGACTGCAGCTTGAACAAATGCGTAAATGATTTTATCGTCTTCAAATTTAATTTCCTGTTTGGTAGGATGTACGTTGATATCTACTTGTGCAGGATCAACATCGATATATAAAATATAACTAGGAAAATTCTCTTTTGGAATTAATCCTTCAAAAGCATTCGCTACAGCATGATGCAGGTAGGCGCTTTTGATAAATCTTCTATTGACAAAAAAGTATTGATCGCTTCTTGTTTTTTTAGCAGTTTCTGGCTTACCTACAAATCCTGCAATATTTAAATAGTCTGTATGTTCGCCTACCGCTACTAGTTTGGCATTATAGTGATTGCCTAAAACTTGAATAGCCCTTTGTTTAAAACTTCCTCCTTCCCAATGAAATACCTCTTGTCCATTATTATTGAAGCTAAAAAATATTTCAGGAAAAGCCAATGCAACTCTTGTAAATTCTTCAATGATATGTTTTAATTCTGCAGCATTGCTTTTTAAAAAATTTCTTCTTGCCGGTACATTGAAAAATAAATTCTTCATGCTGATACTTGTTCCCACTGGACAAGCAGTAGCGGATGTTTCAACAATTTTACTGTTTTCTACAAACACTTCTGTTCCCGTTTCGTCTTCTGCTCTTCTGGTTTTTAAATGTACTTGTGCAACGGCTGCAATAGAGGCCAAAGCTTCACCTCTAAAACCCATGGTTCTTATCTGAAATAAATCTTCGATTGTACTTATCTTACTGGTGGCATGTCTTCCAAATGCGTTTTGGGCATCTAAGGGGCTCATGCCCTTGCCATTATCAATTACCTGAATCAAAGCTTTACCTGCGTCATTGATGATGAGCTGAATTTTAGTGGCACCTGCATCTACCGCATTTTCCAACAATTCCTTTACGGCACTTGCTGGTCTTTGTATCACTTCGCCTGCCGCAATTTGGTTGGCTATATGATCCGGTAATAAATGTATTGTTTCGGCCACTTTAAATCTTTTTGAAGTGTGTAAAAGTAGTAAATTTGCCACTTAAAATTTCATCTTATGCTCAGAACGGCAGACATTCAAAAATTAGCCCATCATTACCTTCCCAAAGACTTTGTCTTAACCGATTGGGCAAGCCTGGAGCCGTATTTTAAAGAGTTATCCGATAGACCCATCGAAGATGCATTGGGCCTTGAAAAATGGCTAAAAGATTTGAGTGAATTAGAGGCATTTATTAGTGAAGATGCTTGTTGGAGACAGATCAAAATGACCTGCGATACCACCGATAAAAGTTTGGAAGAAGCATTTAACTTTTTTTGCATGGAGATTCAGCCCAAGATGCAACCCTATGCAGATGCATTGAATAAAAAACTAATGGCTTGTCCATTTACCCAAACCTTGGATAAGGATACTTATTTTACTTATTTAAGAGCTGTTCAAAAAAGTATTGATTTATTTAGAACAGAAAATATTGCTATTCAGGCCGAATTAAGTGTGATGCAACAACAATATGGTGCGATTGCTGGTAAGATGACCATTACCCATGAAGGCCAAGAATATACTTTACAACAAGCCGCACAGTTTTTAGAAAGTGAGGATAGAAATATAAGAGAGTCGGTGTATCGAAAAATCCAAGAAAGAAGATTAGAAGATAAAACCGCAATGCATGATTTGTTTTCTAGTTTGATTCAAAAAAGACACCAAGTAGCGGTTAATGCGGGATTTGAAAATTATAGAGATTATAAGTTTGTAGAATTAGGTAGGTTTGATTATACCAAAGAAGATTGTTATCAATTTCATGAAGCAGTGAAATTACATGTGCTTCCATTGATTGATAAAATTTATGCTAGAAAAAAACAAAAACTAGGTTTGGAAGTTTTAAAACCTTGGGATACAGAAGCAGAGCCAGCTGGAACAAAACCATTAAGACCCTTTACAGATGGAAAAGATTTATATGAAAAATCTGTAGCCTGTTTTGAACAGTTGCATCCTTTTTTTGCTGATTGCTTAAAGAAAATGAATGCTTTAAAACATTTTGATTTAGAAAGTAGAAAAGGAAAAGCTCCAGGAGGATACAACTGTCCACTAGCTGAATCTGGTGCACCATTTATCTTTATGAATGCGGCTGGACAAATGAGCGATGTAACTACCATGGTGCATGAAGGGGGTCATGCCATTCATAGTTTTTTATCACATCATTTAAGCTTGAGTGCTTTCAAAGAATACCCAATGGAAATTGCCGAAGTCGCAAGTATGTCTATGGAATTATTTAGTATGGATCATTGGCAATCTTTTTTTGATAACGAAACAGATTTAAATAGAGCCAAAGAGCATCAATTGGAAAGAACCATTACTATTTTCCCTTGGATTGCTATTATTGATAAATTCCAACATTGGGTATATGAACATCCTGCACATACTATTGAAGAAAGAACTCAAACATGGACCAGTATTTTAAAGGAGTTCTCTACGGGTAGTATTGATTATACTGGATTAGATGAATTTAGAGCTATTGGATGGCAAAGACAATTACATTTATTTGAAGTGCCATTTTATTATATTGAATATGGTATTGCACAATTAGGTGCGATTGGCATGTGGATGCAATATCAACAAAATCCAAGCGCTGCTTTAGAGAATTATATGAATGCATTAGCATTAGGTGGTACAAAAACTTTACCTGAATTGTATCAAACTGCAGGCATTGAATTTAATTTTTCTCCTAACTATGTAAAAAACCTTATGGATTTTACCAACGCTCAATTAGAAAAACTGTATCAATAAATTGATTAGTTGTTATTGTTTTGTGGAGGTCGATTATTGGGTCTTGGCCCATTATTGTTAGGACGTGGTCCGTTGTTATTTGGTCTTGGTCTATTATTGTTAGGACGTGGTCCATTATTATTAGGTCTTGGCCCATTATTGTTAGGACGATCATTTCTATTTTGATCTCTTCTTCTACGATCGTTTTTCTCCAAACTCTTTAAGCTAATTTGGCCCACCAACTCAACAAAACTATTCTCTACCTCTTTTACTTTATTGCTGGTTAATTCAACTGCTTGTAATTCATCTACAACAACACCTTGTTGATTTAAGCGCTTAATTTCTTTAACTCTTTGCAAAGTTAAAGGGTAGTGCTTTGTATTATTTGGTAGGGTATACCACATGAGATTTTTGAAAATATCTTTCTTGATCAAAAATGCTTGACCCATAGCAGTTTGTAAAGTATCTGCATAATCAGGAAAGTCTTGCAAAGCATCCAAGTAGGTATCTAGTTCAAAATTCAAACAACATTTTAAACGACCACATTGGCCACTTAATTTAGTTTGGTTGATAGAAAGGTTTTGGTAACGCGCAGCGGTGGTGTTCACACTTTTAAAATCATGCAACCAAGTGCTACAACATAATTCTCTTCCGCAACTTCCAATGCCGCCCAATTTAGCAGCTTCCTGTCTGATACCAATTTGACGCATTTCTACTTTCACTTTGAATTCACCTGCGAAAATTCTAATCAATTCTCTAAAGTCAATTCTATCGTCTGCTGTATAAAAGAAAGTTGCTTTTTTGCCATCTGCTTGAAGTTCCACTTCGCTTAGCTTCATTGCTAATTTAAGGTTACTTGCATGTGTGCGGCTTCTTGCCAAAATATCTGCCTCTCTGCTCTTGCTTATTTTAAATGCTTCTATATCTCTTTCGTTACTCGCTCTTACAATCTTCTTCATTTCGGCACTAAACTCATCCACGCCGCGTTTTTTCATTTGAATGCGCACTAGTTCTCCAGTAATGGACACTTCGCCCACATCAAAACCATTTACCCCCTCAACGGTAACATAGTCCCCTTTCTCAAAATGTTGTAAAGTAAGATTTCTAAAAAACTCTTTTCTGCTGCCTTGTTTAAAGCTCACTTCCAATACCTTACATTGACTTTCAGCATCGTCAATAGGCAAGTCGCGCAACCAATCATGTACATTTAATCTATTACATCCTCCCGTGCTACAGCCGCCATTACTTTGGCAACCTCCTGGTTTCCCAGTTCCGCAAGATCCACATCCCATATATAATAAGTTCAGACTGTTAAAAATAATAAATACCTAAAGCTAGTCTCCCTCTTTTCTATACGCTGCTAGTCTAGCTTTCTGTCAAAATTAAGGTTTTGTTCTGAATGATATGGTAGAACTTGATACCCAAGGCCATAAATAGCATTTTTGGGTTGGCATTTCGCTCTATATAATAGACTGCCTTATCTAGTTCCTGTATCATGGCCTCTAATTGACCCACCCCAGCAATTTTATTAATTCTTAAGGCAAAATCCTTCAAATCTGGGTCTAAATGCAGGTCTTTCCCTAGTACTTTTAGTCGAATACTTTGCTCCAACAGGTGATTGAAGTACTTCAAAAATTGCTTTTGAGGCTCTCTCCCCATTTTGCTGGTTTCTTCCACCCATTTTGCTTGGGCAACTGGACCGTTCTTTAAAATAGCGTTCAACCAGTCTCTGATCTGAGCCAAAAAGTCGGCATCACTATGTTGTAATAAATGTAAAGCTTCTCTATAATTACCGTCAGCCATCAATGCCACTTGAGCTGCTTTTTCTGGGGCAATTTTTGCTCTTTCTATCAAGGCCTTTTCAATAGATGCAGAAGACAATCTTGGCACTCTAATTAGTTGACATCTACTTAATATCGTAGGTAAAATATTTTCTTCTGAAGCAGCTACTAAAATAAAAATAGTATTTGCAGGAGGCTCTTCAATGAGTTTTAATAATTTATTTCCTTCTTTTCCTAAATATTCTGGCATCCACATTACCAGCACCTTGTAATTACTTTCAAAACTCTTAAAAGATAATTTTTTGATGATTTCATTACACTCGTCTGCGCTAATATTACCTTGCTTATTATCTGCTTTGATAAATTGCAACCAATCAAAAACATTACCATATGGATATCCATTGATAAATTCTCTCCAAGATTCAATATGATTGGAACTTACATTTTTTTGTCCGGGCTTTTCTGAAATAGATGGAAAAGAAAAATGTAGATCTGGATGCATAAGTGCTGCAGCTCTTTGATAAGATGCAAGCTGTTCTATTTCGTCGGGTCCTGGAATTTTTACATCGGATGTATTTGATAAAGGATCGGCAAACATATCTACCACTGCTTCCGATGTTCTTGGGATACTCACTATGTATTGTGCAAATGCAATAGCCAATGGAAGAACGCCTGATCCTTCAGGTCCCATCATAAGCATGGCATGACTCAGCCTTTGATGCTGAACCATATCCACCAATTGTTGTTGTAGTTTTTCTTGACCTATTACTTCTCGCAATAACATGCAGCGAAGATAAAGGATAGTTGTGTAAGCGCCTTACTTTAAGTTGCTCAAAATGGCTTCGCTATCTGGTTTAACATTGCTTGGATAATAAGCAATCATTTTACCATTCTCATCTAGTAAAAACTTATTAAAATTCCAGCTAATGCTAGCATCTAAAACACCATTTTTTGATTTTTGAGTTAACCATTGATAGATAGCTGCAGTATTTGTTCCTTTAACATCTACCTTATCGGCTAATGGGAATGTTACACCATAATTCTTTTTACAGAATTCAACAATCTCTTCATTAGATCCTGGCTCTTGTCCACCAAATTGATTGCATGGGAAGCCGATGATCACCAATTTATCTTTGTATTGTTCGTATACTTTTTCTAATGATTCGTATTGAGGGGTATAGCCACATTTGCTTGCCGTATTGACAATTAAAATTTTCTTGCCCTTGAAACTAGACATTTTAATATCCTTACCATCGATACTTTTTACAGTGAAGCTGTGAATACTTTGTGCGCTTAATGTAGTAGTTGCTGCAAATAACATAATGCTTAATAATAGTTTCATAAAATGCGTTTAATTGGATACTAAAATAACATCAAAATTGCAGAAAGGTTGACTAAATGGTATAAGTGGCAGTAAAAACACTGATATTTTTCCATTCGGTGTTTGACAAGGCAATGCAAGCTGCCTCAATGGTGGCACCGGTGGTCAATACATCATCCACCAATAGCAGGTGCTTATTTTTGATTTTATGAGGATGTTCCACTAGGAAACTTTGGCCAATAGCTTCCATTCTTCTAATACGGTCTTTATGTGTTTGACTAGCTGATTCGTAGGGCTTGATTAATAGATCTTCTACAATGGGTAATTGGGTGACAGATTGTATCCCCTTGCAAATTAATTGTGCCTGATTGTATTTTCTTTGATGCTTTTTGGAAGGACTAATGGGAATAGGAATTAAAATATCAACTGGTTCTGTTTTCATTTGCTCCATCATATAATGTCCCATCAACCTACCCAGCATCCAAGCTGCTTTTTTATTTTGTTGGTATTTTAATTCAGTGATGAGTAACTGAACAATACTGTCTTTTGTAAAAAACAATAAAGCGTTTGCGTAACAGAAGGAAACCCTTCCCCAAAATATTTTATGTATGGGATTGTTCCATTCATTTTCAAAGTCAGTGTAAGGAAGTTTATTGATACAAGGTCTGCACAAAACATCTTGCTTTTCTAATTGATCAGTGCCACATTGCAAACATATATGCGGATACCATAGATGCACGAAAGCATCAAAGTATGAATGTACAATCCGCATAAAATGAATTAGAAAAATAATTGATACGCTTGATCTACTCTTTCGATCGCAATAATTTCGATGGCATGTTTTTTAATATCAATGCCTTTTAAATTAAAAGAAGAAATAAATATTTTTTCAAATCCTAATTTTTCTGCTTCAGCAATTCTTTGTTGAATTCTATTCACTGCTCTTATCTCTCCGTTTAATCCTACTTCACCCGCAAAGCAAATACCTTGTGGTAATGGAACATCTTCGTATGAAGATAGTAATGCAAGAATGACAGCAAGGTCTAATGATGGATCTTCAATTTTTAATCCACCTGCGATATTTACAAAAACATCTTTCATGCCAAAAGCAAATCCTCCGCGTTTTTCTAATACGGCTAATAATAATTGCAACCTTCTTAAATCAAAGCCTGTTACGGTTCTTTGAGGAGTGCCGTACACACTTTGAGTTACCAAGGCTTGTACTTCAATCAGTAATGGACGCATGCCTTCCATGCTTGCAGCAATAGCACTTCCACTGAGTGAATCATTTCTTTGTGCAATTAAAAAAGCAGAAGGATTGGTCACTACTTTCATTCCTTCTCCCGTCATTTCATAAATACCTAATTCACTTGTTCCACCGAATCTATTTTTTAATGTACGCAACATTCTGTAAGCATAATGTCTATCGCCCTCAAATTGTAAAACAGTATCCACCATATGTTCTAAAATTTTTGGACCTGCAATGGAACCTTCTTTAGTAATATGGCCAATTAAGAAAACAGGCGTGCCCGTTTCTTTTGCAAATCTTTGAAACTCTGCAGCACATTGTTTGATTTGAGAGACAGATCCTGCACCTGCTTCAATTAAATTAGATTCAATGGTTTGAATAGAATCTACAATCAACACAGTGGGCTTTAATTTTTTGATTGCTTTAAAAATAGCATTGGTGCGTGTTTCCGCAAGTAAATAAAAATGATCGTTTTTTAAATTTAATCTATCAGCACGCATTTTTATTTGCTGAATACTTTCTTCACCACTGATATATAAAACAGTTTGATTTTTCATCATCAAACCTTGTTGCAAAAACAAGGTACTCTTTCCAATACCTGGTTCACCTGCTACTAAAACAATAGATCCTAAAACAATTCCACCACCTAAAACCCTGTTCAATTCTATATCTGAACTATCTATTCTCTTTTCTGAAGTACTGTTTACATCGTTAATGGCAATTAATTCAGAACCTTTTTGTTGGTTATTATAATCATCCCAGCCAAGTTCTTTTTCTTTACCTGCATCAATAAGTTCTTCTGTAAATGTGTTCCATTCATTACAGGCAGGGCATTTACCCACCCATTTGGTGGATTCATATCCACAATTATTACAAAAGAAGGCGGATTTGGCTTTGCTCATGCCATAAAGATACTGACTATGAGAGCTTATAAAAGGAAGTATTTGCCGAAAAAAATTGAAATTTTTTTTATACTTGCGATCGTTAGTTATTAATCTTTTTTTTAATATTAAATGATTGTTAATCATTCAATTAGAGTTAAAAATTTATTAATATTAATTAATTATATAATATGAATTACAAAAAACTTCATTAAATGTTACAGTTTAGTTAATTTTTTTCTAAAAATTTTCCTACATTCACAAAGTATGTTCCAAAAACAGAACATTTTTTTAACTATAATTTAAACAACAACATGAGAAAAAAACTATTATGGTGTTTGTTTGTTGCGTTTTTCTCTTTCCAAGCGGCAATCGCTCAAAACACAACTGTAACTGGTAAAGTAACTGACGAAAAAGGTACTCCAGTTGAAGGTGCTGTTATCACAGAGAAAAGTGCTTCAAAAAACAGAACACTATCTGATGCGAATGGTGCATACAGAATCAGTGTAAAGACTGGAGCTGTTTTGCAAGTTTCAAGTGTAGGCTTCGAAAAGAAAGAAGCTACTTCCCAAGCTGTAACTAATTTTACTTTAAAGTCTTTGAAAGAAGATTTGAGTGAGGTGGTTGTAACGGCGTTAGGTATCAAGAAGGAAAAGAAAGCATTAGGATATGCGGTTTCTTCTATTGGTAAAAAAGACCTTGAACAAAAACCTGAAATTGATATCGCTCGTTTATTAAACGGTAAAGCACCGGGTGTAAACATCTTGAATACAAGTGGTTTATCTGGTTCTGGTACTAACGTTGTAATTCGTGCGGTAAGTACAATCTCTGGTAACTCTCAACCATTATGGGTTGTGGATGGTGTACCTTTTGATGGTGGTACAAACCAACAAGCTAACTTTACTTATGGTAACAATACTCCTAGCCGTTTCTTAGACTTAGATCCAAATAACGTTGAGTCTATCGACGTATTGAAAGGTTTGAGTGCGACTACATTGTATGGTGAATTAGGTAGAAATGGTGTAATCTTGGTAACTACTAAGAACGGATCTACTCAAAAGACAAGAAAGAAAAATGAAGTGACTGTAACTCAGTCTTATTCAGTGAACCAAGTAGCTAACTTACCTGAGTACAACGAATCTTATGGTGGTGGTTTTGACTTGAGTTTAGGTTTGGCTTTCTTCTCTAACTGGGGAGCTAAGTTTACTGATCCTCCAGCAAAAGTAGCACATCCTTATAGCCGTGCTGCTTTGAATGCTGCTTTCCCACAATACGTTGGAAACAATGAGTATGAATTTAAGTATTACAATAGCGTATCTAGATTCTTCCGTAATGGAACTTCTAAGAACACTTCAGTAAACTTTGCGGGTTCTGCTCAAAACGTAAACTATAACATTAACTACGGTTATACTGATGACCAAGGTTTCGTAGAAGGTAACGGTTCTATCAAGAACAATATCTCTATGGG
>JAFMEV010000108.1 GCA_017856545.1 Chitinophagaceae bacterium | reverse complement strand
CTTACTTTATCATTATACCCAAATTGGTTAACGGCTGCCACACTGTCGCCACCGCCTACCAAACTGAAAGCACCTTTTTGTGTAGCTTCTGCCACTGCATCCGCAATAGCTTTAGTACCTGCTTGGAAATTGCTCATTTCAAAAACACCCATTGGACCATTCCATAAAATAGTTTTACTCGCTAAAATCACTTTAGCAAATTGCGCTCTAGATTCGATACCTGCATCCAATCCTTCCCAACCATCTGGTATTTCACCACTCGCGCAGTTCTTGGTATTGGCAGTATTGCTAAAATCATCTGCAATAATATTATCTACTGGTAAGTGAATATTCACACCCTTTGCTTTTGCTTTGGCTAAAATGTCTAAAGCCAAAGGCATACGATCATCTTCATGAATTGAATTACCAATCTTACCACCTTGTGCTTTAAAGAAAGTATACGCCATACCTCCACCAATAATAATATCGGTTGCTCTATCTAATAAGTTTTCAATGATCAAAATTTTATCAGACACTTTTGCACCACCAATAATTGCAGTGAAAGGTTTTTGTGCAGCATGCAATACTTTTTCAGCGCTCACTACTTCTCCTTCCATCACTAAACCAAATGTTCTATTTTCTTTAGAAAAGAATTGAGCAATAATTGCAGTAGAAGCGTGTGCACGGTGAGCAGTTCCAAAAGCATCATTCACATACACATCACCTAGCTTCGCTAATTTCTCCGCAAATGCTAGATCACCTTTTTCTTCTTCTTTATAAAAACGTAGGTTCTCTAATAACAATACTTGACCAGCTTGTAAAGCAGCTGCTTTGTCTACTGCTTCCGCACCAATACAATCATTTGCAAACTGCACCTCCACGCCTAATAACTTAGATAAGTGTGCCACAATATGCTTTAAAGAATATTTCTCTGTTGGACCATCTTTTGGTCTACCTAAATGGCTCATTAAAATCACACTACCACCATCTTTCAAAATTTTTGAAATAGTTGGCACTGTTGCGCGCATACGGTTATCGTCAGTAATTTCAAAAGCATCGTTTAAAGGAACATTAAAATCTACACGGATTAAGGCTTTTTTACCTGCGAAAGAAAAATCTTTAAATGTACTCATTGGGTTTATTTATAAAAATGATCATAATGGAATAAAAATGCCCCCGTTGGTCGGAGGCATTTTTGTATAGCAAGTTGCTTATTTAATTTTACTAGCAAAGTATTTCACTGTACGCACTAATTGAGACACATAGCTCATTTCGTTATCGTACCAGCTAACAGTCTTTACTAATTGAACATCACCTTGTGTCATGATCTTCGTTTGAGTTGCATCAAATAAAGAACCATAAGTGATACCAATTACATCAGAACTTACAATTTCATCTTCTGTATAACCAAAAGATTCGTTTGCTGCTGCTTTCATTGCTGCGTTAACTTCTTCTACTGTTGTTTTCTTTGATAAGATAGTCGTTAACTCCGTTAAAGAACCAGTGATTGTTGGAACACGTTGTGCAGAACCATCTAATTTACCTTTTAAAGAAGGTAATACTAAACCAATTGCTTTAGCAGCACCTGTACTATTAGGTACAATGTTTGCAGAAGCAGCACGTGCTCTTCTTAAGTCACCTTTAGGGTGAGGACCATCTAATGTATTTTGATCGTTTGTATAAGCGTGCACTGTTAACATTAAACCGGTAACGATGCCAAACTTATCTTCTAAAACTTTAGCCATCGGCGCTAAACAGTTCGTAGTACAAGAAGCACCAGAGATCACTGTTTCAGAACCATCTAAAATTTCGTGGTTCGTGTTGAATACCACCGTCTTCATTTCACCAGTTGCTGGAGCAGAGATGACTACTCTCTTCGCACCTGCTTTAATATGTAATTCAGCTTTTTCTTTATCTGTAAAGAATCCAGTTGATTCGATTACAACGTCTACATTGTGCGCTCCCCAAGGAATTTGAGCTGGATCTCTTTGAGCATAGATTTTTACTGTATGACCATTCACTACAATTGCATCTTCAGTTGCTTTCACATCAGCATCAAAACGACCTTGTGCACTATCATACTTTAATAAGTGCGCTAAAACAGCTGGAGAAGTTAAGTCGTTGATCGCAACCACATCAATTCCTTCCATGTTATAAATTTGGCGGAACACCAAACGACCAATTCTTCCAAAACCATTAATCGCAACTTTAACTGAACTCATAGTATTAATTTTAAATATTTTTCAATAGGAGACGCGAAGTTACCATCTTTTTAAAAAAATACCTTCAAAAACTACATTAAAAAAGCATGAATTATCAACAAAATCAAGGATTTATACGAACCATTGATAGTTTCAGAAAAATGAGTGCCTCCCAAAGCCCCTCCATAAAATTGATTTTCAACGAAAAATATGCAAAATGATTTGGCAGTAAACCGATTGCATCCTATTTTTGCGACCCGATTGACACAAACGTCTATCCAACGACGGCCGGTTCGTCTATCGGCTAGGACAGCCCCCTTTCACGGGGCAAAGACGGGTTCGATTCCCGTACCGGCTACAAAGCCTCTCACGCAAGTGGGAGGCTTTTTTCGTTTAAGGCTGCGTCGCAAGCTTGCTTGTGAAAGCAGACGAGAACGAAAAAAGCCATTCGAACGCGGAGCGTTTGAATGGAAGGCTTTGGGTAAGGCCTAAATAATGGAAGTCGTTTTGAGCGAAGCGAGAAACTACAGTCCCGAATTTGTTTGAAAGGCTTTGGGTTAATCCAATGGCAAGGGCAGACAATGCGAAGCATTGGCAGTCCAGGGTTTGAAAAATTCACTATATTCGATTACCCCCAAAAGTTAGATTAAATACTAAAATTATGAGAAAGCTAGTCTTTGCTTTGGGGATTTTATTTATATTTTCTTGTACAAAAACAGAAAAAACTACTACTACTCCAGTTGCAATTCAAGAAGAGGCTATTATATTCAGTACCAATTTAGATACTGGCACTTACAATGTAGCAGATACTTTACCTCTTACAATATCTGTAAGCTCTAAGTTACCAAATACTGGTATCTTATATTCCATAGTTGCAACCTTAACAGATAGCTCAAAGCAAATATTCAAGCTAGATACTGCATCCTCTTCATCAAGTTTAGTTTTAAATATTCCAGGTTTTAAAAAATCAGGAAACTACTCATTAAGTTTAATCCTTACTTCAAAATCCTCAAGCACAAATACAACAAGTAAATCTATTAATGTAATCAATAATCCACTTGGAAGATTTTTAGGTTATAAAGTTGCAGCAAACGCAAAACAATTAGGTACTGACTATTGGGAAAATACACCCGTATTAAGTGATTTAATCATTGGAGTATTTCAGAAGAATTTTGAAGTTTATGCACCACCACAAGGTGACGCCTATTGTGCATGGACACAGGCAATTTGTAATGGCGATTTTAATAATGATGGCTATATAGATGTATTCAATGCTGGTAGTGCATTTGGTGGTCAAAAATCTAGATTAAGTTTTTTAATGTGGAATCCAGCAACAAAAGTTTTTGACGAGAAAAATTTAATCAATAATAAAACAAATTTTATTGGAGCTCCAACAAAGGTTTCTCCAATATATTTTAATGATGATAATTATGTTGATCTTGTGATTTTTGGTCACCAAGATGAATCCTCCCCAAAGAATAGAATTGAACCAATAACAATTTGTTTAAGTGATGGTAAAGGTGGATATGATTTAACCGAACTAGTTTTACAACCGCCATTACCGAATGAAAATGTAGTTTATGAACATGGAGATGTTGCGGATTTGAATGGAGATAAAATTCCTGATTTATTAATCATGGCAAATCCAAGAGTGTTTGTTTTTTGGGGAATAAATGAATTCCCATATTTTACTAATAAAAATTATTTTGTATCTATTAAAGAGGATTTTCCATTTTATTGTAAAATAAAAGATATTAATAAGGATGGAATAAATGATGCTATCATTGGAACTAACGTTGACAACCAAATATTTTTAAATGATAATAAAGGAAATGTATTAATAAATAAAATTAGCATCCCTTATCAACAAGATGGCAACGCCTTTGATTATATCGTTGATGATATAAATTCAGATGGCTTGAATGATTTGATAAATATCAGTGCGACAAATCATTTAGATTGGGCAATTGATGCATACATACAACAAAAAGATGGATCATTTAAAAGAGATGCAAGCTGGATAGAATATTCCTCTGGTGCAAAAAGAGGAAATTACAGAAACAAACTAATTTATTACGATTTTGATGGAGATGGGAAAAAAGATATCACTTACTCAGATACTGGAATGGATCCTTACACTAGTCCTACTAATGAAATTAAAAAGAAGACGGTTTTTATAAGAACAGGCAACAAATTTGTAGAGAAAGACTTCTTCCAATTTGATCCATATGCTAAAAGTTTAAAAGACAAATATTATAAATAATCTGACCTAGATATAGCAATTAAAAAGGTTGTCAAATTAATTTTGACAACCTTTTTTATAATACAACCACCTCACCCTCAACCACTTACACCAAAATAATAGCATTATTTACAAAAATAATAGTAATACTATCATTTGTAATGGTAATTATACTATTTTTGTACTCATAAGACCAAATAGTTCAATACGTAATGAAACTAGAAGTACAGATAAAAATGAACCAAACCCTTTTTTTAAGGGATCCAGAGCAGTCAGAACTGGGCAGAAATATTATCAAACATAGTATTCAATTAATTGAAAAAACAGGTTTTGAATCCTTCACATTCAAAAAACTTGCTGAAGCAATAGGTACCACAGAATCAGGTATCTATAGATATTTCGAGAACAAACATAAATTACTGGTATATATCATCTCATGGTATTGGGGATGGTTAGAATTTCAAATTGGCTATCAAACCAAGAATGTACAAGACCCAATCACCAAATTAAAGCAAGTTATTACCCTACTTGCATCCAATGTAGAAGATGATTTAATGACCAGCCACGTGGATGAATCTTTACTTCATCAAATCTTAATTGCAGAAGGTTCTAAATCTTACCTAACCAAACACGTTGGAGAAGACAACAAACAACAACACTTCAAACCTTATAAAGATTTATGCAATACTGTAGGTGAAATAATATTAGAATGCAATCCAAGCTATCTGTATCCTCACTCTTTAGCATCTACCATTATTGA
>JAFMEV010000107.1 GCA_017856545.1 Chitinophagaceae bacterium | reverse complement strand
AATTAATAAGCATTATTGATAGCATTAAAAAAACTTTGCCCGAGGATAAAAAATTAACTTCAACAACAATCTTTGACGATAACCAAATTAAACTATTAATTAATAAATTATCAGAATTATTAGCAAACGACGATACTGAAGCAAATGATTTGCTTGAAAGGTCACAAGATGTTTTTATCCAATATTTTGGTAAAGAAATGTTTAGTAAAATTTCTCATGCATTACAAAATTTTGATTTCGAATCAGCATTAAATTTAGCAAATGAAAAGTTAGTTAAATAATGATTACAAAACCAACTATATTGGTTGTAGATGATACACCGGCTAATCTTCAATTAATGAGTGGACTACTCCAGGATGACTACAAAGTAAAAGCAGCAACAAGCGGCGAAAAAGCTATAAAAATTGCTTTTACGGATCCCCAGCCAGATCTTATTTTATTAGATATCATGATGCCAGAAATGGATGGTTACGAAGTTTGTAAGCGACTTAAGGCAGACGAAAAAACTAATCAAATACCTATTATATTTCTAACTGCTAAAGCTGAAACACAGGATGAAGCATTGGGCCTTTCACTCGGGGCTGTTGATTATATTACCAAGCCAGTAAGCCCTCCCATTGCTATAGCTAGAATAAAAACGCATATTGAGCTTTATCGCCAAAAAAGAGAATTAATTGAAAGCCAGCGATTACTTGCAGAAGAAATTAATGAGGCAGCTGCCTACATTAGGAGTTTATTACCATTACCATTAGAAGGTAAAGTGAGCACTTCTTGGCAACATATTCCGTGCTCGTCTCTTGGAGGCGATGCTCTTGGATATCACTGGATTGATGAAGACCACTTGAGCATATATTTAGTCGATGTTTGTGGTCATGGTGTGGGAGCCGCAATCTTATGCATATCTGCTATCAATGCGATTCGTTCACAATCTCTTACAGACACAAATTTTAGGAGCCCAGCCTCTGTTTTAAGAGCCTTAAATGAAGCCTTTCCCATGGAAGATCAGAATAATAAATATTTTACTATCTGGTACGGTGTCTATCATAAGAAAAATCATGAATTAATTTTTTCAAGTGCTGGCCATCCTCATGCAATTTTATTTACGGGAAGTGATTTGAATAATAAAACACTTCAAACTCTAACTTCTGGAGGATTAGCAATTGGTATGATGGGGGATATTAATTTTAACGAAACTATTGTGCCATTAAATAATTTCAATAAGCTTTATGTATTTAGTGATGGAGTTTACGAAATTACGCAAAAAGATGGCAAAGAGATGAACCTAGATGATTATACGCAGCTTATGAAAGAGAATTTTAGTGATTTGGGATTACTTGAATCAGAAAAAGTTTTAGAAAAAATTAAAAACTTAAAAAATGAAATTGGACCATTTGATGATGATTTCTCCCTCGTTGAATTAATTATTAACGCTAATTAAATATGATAAAAATATTTTTACTTATTTTTTATTTCCTTCTTTCTTTTCAAGCTAACGCGAATGAAGCAATGAAGCCTATTGCTAATCTCGAAGATCTTAAAAATAAAAAAATTGGAGTCATGCTAGGATCAACGCATGATGCATTTGCTCATAAACAATATCCTGAAGCAGAAATTCTCCAATACAAAAGTCCTGCTGATGTTCTGCTAGGAGTAAAATCAGGAAAAGTTGATGTAGGTATATACAACAGTGTTTCACTCACAGAAATATTAAAATTAAACCCTGACCTAGGCGTAATTGACAAGCCTTTTGAATTTAGCCCTGTAGGTTTTGGTTTTAATAAAAAAGATATCGAGTTACATGCTCAATTTAATGCTTTCTTTAAAGCAATAAAAGAGAGCGGTGTTTACGCAGATATGATTGAAAGGTGGACTAAAAAAGGCATTACTGATATGCCTAAAATAGATACTCCAAATAAAAATGGGTTATTAGTGGCAGGTCATATAAGTGATGGTGGGCTTCCATTCGTTACCTTGCGCAATAATGAAAATATTGGGTTGAATATTGAACTTGCTAAAAGATTTGCTGCATATTTAGGTAAAGATATTCGATTTGATGATATGGAGTTTGGCGCACTTATTCCTTCTCTCAACACAGGGAAAATTGATTTTATTGCTGTTACTTTGATGTTTACAGAGGAGCGAAAGCAAAAAATTAATTTTGGCGAACCATATTATGAAATTGGTATGAGTGCTTTTGCCCTCAAAAAAAATATTGCTGCCTTTAAGCAGGAAAAAAAGAATAATTCAAACACGCCAACATTTATTGAGGAGTTAGTAAATAACTTTCAAAATAATTTGATTCAAGAAAAGCGCTATTTACTTCTGTGGGATGGATTAAAAACTACAATAATTATTTCAATTTTGGCAACAATTTTTGGTACTTTTTTGGGAGGTATAGTTTGCTTCTTAAGGATGTCTAAAAATAGATTTTTAAATATTCCTGCGAAGGTATATATCAGTATTTTAAGAGGCACTCCAGTTCTTGTAATATTAATGATTATCTTTTATGTGGTGTTTGCGTCAGTAAATATTAACCCTATCATTGTCGCAACCATTGCGTTTGGTATGAATTGCGGTGCTTATGCTGCTGAAATTTTTAGAAGTGGTATTGAAGGAATAGAAAAAGGTCAAATGGAAGCAGGCATTGCCATGGGGTTTAATAAAATAAAAACCTTCATTTATATTATCCTTCCCCAAACTATTAGAAGAATTCTTCCAATTTATAAAGGTGAAATTATCACATTAGTCAAAATGACTTCCATTGTTGGTTATATTGCGGTCCAAGACTTAACCAAAGCGAGCGATATTATAAGAAGTCGAACATTTGATGCGTTTTTCCCATTAATTTTGATTGCAATTTTGTATTTCCTAATCTCTTTAATTCTCATCCAGACTTTAGATTATCTTGAAAAAATTACAGATCCAAAATATAAACGTAAGGTTAGAACGAAATCATGATTAAAGTTGAGAATCTTTCTAAAAAATACGGCGATCTAGTTGTATTAAAAAATATTTCTACAGAAATAAAAAAAGGTGAGGTTGTCTCAATTATTGGGCCATCTGGCACTGGTAAAAGTACCTTTCTTAGGTGTCTTAATCTTCTTGATCAACCGAGTGGAGGAAGTATTTTTATTGATGGCGAAAATATTCTAGATAAAAGGATTGATGTATCAAAAATACGTCAAAAAATGAATATGGTATTTCAGTCATTTAATTTATTTTCTCATCTGTCTGTTTTAGAAAATCTTACCTTAGGACCCATTAAGCTTAAGGGGATATCTAAAGAAGCAGCAGAAAATAAATCGATGGATCTATTGCGGCTCGTTGGACTTGCTGAAAAAGCAGAAAACTATCCAGACGAGCTTTCCGGAGGACAAAAGCAGCGTGTTGCCATTGCACGATGTCTTGCAATGGAGCCAGAAATTATTTTATTTGATGAGCCAACTTCAGCCCTTGATCCAACAATGGTAAGCGAAGTGCTATCAGTAATTCGTCGTTTAGCTAAGGAGGGTATGACAATGGCTATTGTCACGCATGAGATGGCATTCGCGAGGGACGTTTCAAATCGAGTATTCTATATGGATCAGGGCCTAATTTACGAAGAAGGTTCACCAAAGCAAATCTTCGATGCACCAAAAAAAGAAAGAACCAAAGTATTTATTAATCGTATTAGAAACTTTGTATCTAAAATAAAAACACAAGATTTCGATTTTTATGCCCTTAATGGAGAAATCGAAGGCTTTTGTGAAAAGCAATTAATTTCAAAATTAATAAGAGCTAATCTACTTCGTGTAGTTGAAGAACTGCTTATTCTATACAAACCTTACTTAAACAAAATTGAATTAGAACTGGAAATTGCGCATTCTGAGAAAACCAATCAACTTTCATTAATTTGCCAAACCAAAGGTAAGAAATTTAATCCATTAGACAATAAAGATTTAGAAGATGATATTGGAATAAAAATTATTCATAAATTTACTGAGGTTGTTGAATTTAAGTGGGCAGATAATCAAAACAGACTAGAGCTATTGTTTGTGAATTAAAGCAATAAATCGATTATTGACTAAATAGAGAGCAAACCATGAGTCAGCAATTTAAATTGTTAATTTTTTTTATATTTGCATTATTTTTATCCCTGATGGTAGCAGGGTGCAGCGATAAAGAAAAAGTCGTTATTACAAATATTAAGCAATTAAATGATAAAGAATTTGGAATCCCCACAGGAACAGTCGCTGATAAGCTTGTACTTTCAGTATTTCCAAATGCAAAATTTCAATATTATAATTCAGTCCTTGACGCAGCCATTGCTGTAAAACAAGGAAAAGTTGCTGCTGCAGCCTATGATGAACCAATATTAAGAAATATAGCAGCAAAAAATCCTGGTTTAATTGTACTTTCCGAAATGATCACCAAGGATGATTACGGATTTGCAGTTCGCTTAGAAGATAGCGATTTAAAAAATACGATTGATGGAGTTATTAAAGACCTAAAAAAAACTGGTGATTATGAAAAGATGCTGATGCGTTGGCTGCCAAAAGAAGGAAAGCCCAAAGCAATGCCCCTAATAGAAACAGGCAATAATGGCACATTGAGATTTGGTACCTCATCAGTTACCGAACCTTTTTCATTTATTGATGAATCTCAGAAAGTGGTAGGCATTGATATAGAAATTGCATCACTGGTAGCTAAAAAACTTAATAAAAAATTAGAAATAGTTAATATGGAATTTGGCTCATTGATTCCAGCATTAGCCTCAAAGAAAGTAGATATGATTGGCGCATGCATTACTATTACGGAAGAACGATCTAAAAAAGTGTTATTTTCCAACTCATATTACACAGGTGGAATTGCAGCAATTGTAAATAAATAATTATTTATTTAAGAAAATAGATGAGCTAAACCAAAAGCAGCTGAAGATGCTAATGCCCCAATAACAAGCGTTTGCATCGCTGAGCGTCCTTGATTCATACCTGTAAAACGACCTTTTATCCAACCAAAGACAATCAATGCAATACTTGTCGCAATCACGGACATTTTTAGGGCTGGTCCAATATCAGATATGAAGATATATGGGGTTAAAGGAATAAGGCCACCAATAATGTAGGCTAATGAAATAGTTGTGGCACTTATCAAAGCTCTTTTTGGGTCAGGCCTTTCTAAATTTAATTCAAATTTCATCATAA
>JAFMEV010000106.1 GCA_017856545.1 Chitinophagaceae bacterium | reverse complement strand
GTGAAAATTGACAACATGGATTTAGTGGAAGAATTAAACTTACCTCCAGTAAAAATTCACTGCTCAGTATTAGCAGAAGATGCTATCAAGTCTGCCATCAATGACTACCGTAAGAAAAATGGTTTAGAAGAACTTGTTTTTGAAGAAAAGATACATTAATAAAACATATAGTATATGTTTTATTAAGTAGCGATGCAGGCCGAAAATTTAATATAACGAATGAGTGAAGTTGCAGAAAATACCATTTTAGTGAGCGAAAAAGCGAAAGCAAAAATTACCCAATTAATGCAGGACGCTGATATTGTGAACGACCCATCTTATTTTTTAAGAGTGGGTGTGGTGGGTGGTGGTTGCTCTGGTTTAAGTTATAAATTAGACTTTGACAACGAAATAAAGCCAATGGATCAAGTGTTTGAAGACAATGGTGTTAAAGTGGTTACTGACTTGAAGAGCTTTTTATATTTAGTCAATACAGAATTGGATTTTTCGGACGGGTTGAATGGAAAAGGATTTTATTTCAACAACCCTAATGCGAGCAGAAGTTGTGGTTGCGGAGAGAGTTTTTCTGTGTAGCTTTGAACTATGTGGGCAATCGCAAGAAAAGAATGGGCGCATTATTTTGGAAGCATTACAGGCTATTTTATCATTAGTTTTTATCTACTGGTAAATAGCCTTTTTTTATTTGTACTACCTAGGTTTAATATCTTGGATTTTGGATATGCTTCTTTACAAGTTTATTTTGATTTTGCCCCTTGGTTTTTATTATTATTGATTCCTGCCATTACGATGCGTTCTTTTGCAGATGAACAAGCCCATGGGACATCAGAAATTTTATATAGTCTTCCAATTAGTATTGTTCAAATTATTTTAGGAAAACTATTCGGCGTTTTCTTGATCATCTTAATTGCCATTGCACCCACATTGGTTTATGCTTTTGTATTAGATCAATTAAGTACTACTGGTGGTTTAGATTGGGGTGCAACCATCGGGGCCTACATCGGCCTTTTACTTTTGGCTGGCACCTATACTATTATTGGATTATTTGCAAGTAGTAAAACTAAACAACCTGTTGTTGCATTTGTGTTTTCTATATTAATGGCCGCACTTGTATACAAAGGTTTTGATTGGGCGAGTACCCTGTCTTTTGTGGATCCTTTATATGGATATTATATTACGCAATTAGGAATGTCTACCCATTTTGAAAACATGAGTAGAGGGGTTATTTACGCAAAAGATATTGTTTACTTTATTTCAATCATGATATTATTCATTATTGGTTGTAAAGAAAATATTAGTCATCAAAAACAGTCTTTCTTTTTATTTGGAGCTATAGTTTTATCCAATCTATTAACGGTAGTTTATCCTTTTCAATTAGATCTTACCAAAGACAAGCGATATACATTAGGCGATACTAGTAAACAAATTGTACAGGGTGTTCAGAATCCTATTAAGATACATTTGTATTTAGGAGGTGATTTGCCTTTGGAGTATCAAAAACTATCTGCAGCAACTATAGAAGTACTTCGTAAAATTGTCGGAGAAAATAAAGAGAATATTAGTTGGCAATTAGATCTGCCTCATCAAGAGTATAGTGATACAAGTTTGATCAAAGTGTATGACAGCTTAAGTAGCATGGGGCTACCGATAGAAAGAGTTCAATCAGATGTATCCAAAATAGATCAAAGAATAGACCAATTAATTATACCTGGAATATTAATTGAAATGCCAGGCAAGAAACCCATTGCCATAGATCTTAGAACTGGGAAAAAATATTATAAGCCCTATAATATTGTTAAAGATATTCCTGAAGAAGATAAGGACGCGTCTTTGAATGCAGCTAGTTCTTTATTAGAATTTAAAATTGTACAAGGCATTTATTATTTAAATAGAACTACTGTTCCCACTATTGGGTACTTAATTGGCAATGGAGAGCCAGTTGATTTAACGGTAAATGATTTGGGACAATCCATAAGACATCAATATAATTTAGTGGTATTTGATTTGAAAAAAGGCTTCCCCAATGCGAATTCTATTAAAACATTATTAATTGTCAAACCTACGCAGCCATTCACGGAAATGGATCAATTAAAAATCGATCAATATATCATGAATGGAGGTAATATTATATGGGCCATAGATCCATTGTATGCAGAATACGATAGTTTGCAAAAAACTAGCGGATCTTATGTTGCATATGACAGAAACCTGCAAATACAAAATTTGCTTTTCAATTATGGAGCTAGAATAAATAACCATCTTGTACAAGATTTAAATTGCAGTAAACTGCCAGTAGTCACTGGAAAAGATGCCACAGGCAATCCAGTGATTCAGAGAATACCATGGCCTTATTATCCTATATTAAATACTAGTGCAACACATAAAATGGTGAAAAATATGGACAGGGTATTGTCACAATTCCCAGCAAGTATTGATACTATTGTAGCACCGGGTATTCAAAAAACTATTTTATTAAGTTCAGATACCAATAGTAGAATTGTTTCAACACCTGCATTAGTATCCTTGAGTTCTGTTGCAGGAGAGGAGGATCTAATCAGTTTTAATAAAAGTCATATACCAGTAGCGGTTTTATTAGAAGGTAAATTCAAATCTCCCTTTGCTAATAAAATAAATGCATCTTGGAAAGACAGTGTTTTACAAAATACGGGGGAAATTTTTGTGTCAAAAGCCAATAAATCTGCAAAACAAATAGTCATTGCAGATGCAAATATTCTAACCAATAGTGTTCAGGCTTCTTCTGGTCCATTACCCATGGGAATGATTCCCATGGAAGCTTATCAATTTGGTAATAGAGATTTCTTTACCAATGCTATTATGTATTTAAACGAAGACGAAGATGTACTAGCTGCAAGAGAAAAAGAATGGATTGTTAGAACCTTAAATAAAGAGAAAGTTTCTGCACAGAGATTGTATTGGCAATTCTTGCTTACCATCCTGCCATTAGGCTTGATTTGGGCCACTTATTTTTTTGGTTTGAGATGGAGGAAACGACAATTTGCCGCATAGCAATTCTTGACTTATCTTTATGATATGACAACAGATCAAATAGTATATAGTGTTTTCGGTGTCGTAATTCTTACCGCACTGGTTTTAGACCTAGGCTTTCTAAGTAAAAAAAATGCCACCATTTCTATTAAACAAGCTTTAAGACAAACCTTTTTATGGGTATTATTGGCTTTGGGATTTTTTATTTTTATGTGGATTGAAGAAGGTCAAAAATTGGGTTTAGAATTCTTGAGTGGTTATTTAATGGAGTGGAGTTTAAGTATTGATAATATTTTTGTCTTTATTTTAATTTTTGATGCCTTCAATGTAAAAGAACAACATACTTCCAGAGTTTTATTGATTGGAATTATTATAGCTATTTTATTAAGAGTGATTTTTATAACAGTGGGCGTTGCATTGGTAGCAAAATTCTCTTGGATACTGTATATTTTTGGAGTTTTCTTAGTGTATACAGGTGTAAAAATGTATACTGCTAATAGTGATGATCATTTTGATCCACATAACACCATCATTTATAGAAATTTAAAGAAATTCTTACCCTTGTCTAGTTCTGACGGAGATGGAAAATTTGTCATTAGACAAAATGGGAAACCTGTATATACCAGTTTATTTGTAGTAGTAGTATTATTGGCTGCGATTGATTTAGTTTTTGCATTAGATTCTATCCCTGCTGTTATGGGCATTTCAAATAGTAGTTTGGTGATATACACTTCTAATATTTTTGCAATATTAGGCCTTAGGTCTTTATTCTTTTTATTAAGAGGTGCAGTCAATGAATTTGAACATTTGCAACAAGGCATTGCAATAGTTTTAGTATTTATTGGAATTAAAATGTTAGGCGAACATTATATTAGTATGATCATGGATAAAAATACGCAGGTTATTTTATCCTTATTGGTGATTGTATTTTGTATCACAGGATCTATTCTTTATTCCATCTTCACCAATAAACAAAAACAAGAAGCTGCAAAAAAATCATCATGAACGGCAAGAAAGTAACTTTATTTATATTTTTCATTATTTTGATTGATCAAGCAATCAAATTTTATATCAAACTCAATTTTTTTCTAGGAGAAGAACATGCTATTATTGGTTCATGGGCTAGATTACATTTTGTCGAAAATGAAGGAATGGCTTGGGGTTTGAAATTGGGAGGTGATTGGGGTAAGGTTGCCTTAACCTTATTTAGATTGGTAGCAGTGATCTGGGGTACCTTTTTGATCAGAGGTTTTATTCAAAAAAAATACCACAATGGATTTATTATTTGCGTTTCATTAATATATGCAGGTGCTGTTGGAAATTTAATAGATAGTATGTTTTATGGAATGATCTTTGAAGCAAGTTTGCCTTATACTTCTATGGTTGCCCATATTTTCCCAGAGGGAGGAGGTTATGCCTCTTTTTTACATGGCAGAGTGGTGGACATGTTTTATTTCCCCATTATTAGAGACGTTCATTTTCCTTATTGGTTCCCTATTTGGGCAGGTGAGGACTTTGAGTTTTTTAGACCTGTATTCAATTTTGCAGATATGGCCATTAGTTCAGGGGTCATCTCCCTATTTGTCTTCCAAAATCGCTTTTTCAAGGAGAAAATAACGGAAAATACCTCTTCCGAACCTCATTCTTAGGCTATTTTTTCCAGGCTTATTTCGTACCTTCGTGGCCTTAAAACCAGCTAGGACGGCCTTTTATGAGCAATCAATACCCAGAATTTAGTGGACTTCATCTGCCTACCATTGAGGCAGAAATTTTAGCTGCTTGGAAAAAAGAGCAGGCTTTTGAACAATCTGTTCAATTACGTGAAGGAAAGAAACCTTTTGTTTTCTACGAAGGACCTCCCAGCGCTAATGGAATGCCAGGTATTCACCATGTCATTTCTAGAACTTTGAAAGACATGACTTGCAGGTACAAAACCATGCAGGGTTTCCAAGTAAAAAGAAAAGGTGGATGGGATACCCATGGCTTGCCAGTGGAATTAGGGGTAGAAAAAGAATTGGGCATTACCAAAGAAGATATTGGTAAGAAAATTACCATTGAGGAGTATAACCAAAAATGTAGAGAAGCGGTTTTAAGATATAAGAAAGAGTGGGATGATATCACTAATAAAATGGGGTATTGGGTTGATTTAAATAATCCATATATCACATTTGAAAATAATTACATTGAAACATTGTGGTGGATATTAAGTACACTTT
>JAFMEV010000105.1 GCA_017856545.1 Chitinophagaceae bacterium | reverse complement strand
ACCTGCTGCATTGTTTTAACATAATGGAATTGAACACCTTTGATAAAACTTTGATCAATCTCATTCACATCTTTTTCATTTTGCCAGCAAAGAATAATTTCTTTCATACCAGCTCTTTTTGCAGCAAGTATCTTTTCTTTGATACCCCCTACTGGTAATACCTGCCCTCTTAAGGTAATTTCACCTGTCATTGCAAGGTATGGTTTTACTTTTCTTCCGCTAAAAGCTGAGCTTAAAGCAGTCAACATCGTAATACCAGCACTTGGTCCATCTTTTGGCACAGCTCCCTCAGGAACATGCACATGAATAGATTTTGTTTTGAACAATTCAGGTTCAACGCCAATCTTTTTACAATTGGCCTGTAAATAGGTAAGTGCGGTTGTTGCACTTTCTTTCATCACATTGCCTAAATTTCCAGTTAGTTTTAATTCACCCTTGCCTTCTGATAATAAGGTTTCAATAAATAATATATCACCCCCAACATAAGTCCAAGCTAATCCAACTGCAACACCCGGCATATTCACTGTCTTATATAAATCATTACTATATCTAGATTGGCCTAAAATTTTAATTAAGTCTGCTTTACTAACTGTTGGTTTTACTTTATGTTTATAAGCAAGCTCTTTTGCTTGGTATCTCATAATAGATGCCAACTGTCTATCTAATTCTCTTACACCACTCTCTCTAGTATAATCTTCAATGACTTTTTCTAAAACGCTATCCTGAATTTTAAAATTGATTTTATCCAAACCATGCGCTTCTTTTTGCTTTGGCAACAAGTGTCTTTTTGCAATTTCAATTTTCTCTTCTACTGCATAACCACTTAAATCAATAATTTCTAAACGATCTCTTAATGCAGGTTGAATTTGACTAATATCATTGGCGGTTGCAATAAATAAGGTTTTACTTAAATCATATTCTGATTCTAAGTAGTTGTCATAAAAACTATGATTCTGTTCTGGATCTAACACCTCTAACAAAGCACTAGAAGGATCACCTCTTAAATCTTTGCCAATTTTATCAATCTCATCTAAAATCATCACAGGATTAGAAGTTTTTACTTTTCTAATACTTTGAATAATTCTACCTGGCATCGCACCTATATATGTTTTGCGATGGCCCCTAATTTCACTTTCATCATGTAATCCACCCAAACTTACTCTGGTATATTTTCTTCCAATAGCGTGCGCAATAGATCTACCTAATGAGGTTTTACCAATACCTGGAGGACCTAAGAAACAAAGAATAGGACTCTTCATATCCCCTTTTAATTTCAATACAGCCAAGTATTCAATAATTCTATTTTTAATTTTAGACATACCATAATGATCATTGTCTAAAACCTTTTTTGCGTGCTTCAAATCGTAGTTATCATCAGTATACTCTAACCAAGGAAGATCTAATAATAAATCTAAGTGATTGTATACAACAGAATAATCAGGTGTACTTGGATGCATACGTTCCAATTTTTCCAAACCTGTTTGAAATAATTTTTTTGCAGCATCTGGCCATTTTTTACTTTCGGCCTTTTTTTTCATTTCAACAATTTCACGTTCATTTGGATCTCCGCCTAATTCGTCCTTAATACTCTTTAATTGTTGTTGTAAGAAATAATCTCTTTGTTGCTTATCTAATTCAGTTCTAGTTTTATTAGCTACCTTATTCTTTAATTCAACAAATTGTAATTCCTGTTGCAAAAAATGAATCAATTTTTCTGCTCTTGCAGTAATACCATTTAATTCAAGCAAAGCTTGTTTTTCATTGATAGTTACATTTAAATTGCTACTTACAAAATTGATTAAGAATAAAGGACTTTCTATATTCTTTAAAATCATCGCAGCTTCAGAGGGAAAATTTGGCGACATTTGAATGATCTGCGTTGCTAAATCTTTGATAGTAGCTAATAAGGCTTGGAAATTTTGATCTTCTTTAAGAATAGTCTCTTCTTCAATAATGGCTACTTTTGCTTTAAAGAAAGGATCTACTTCCACCATCTCTATCAATTCAAATCTTTTCTTACCCTGTATAATAATCGTGGTTCCACCATCTTGCATTTTGATCATCTTGATCACTTTAGCAACCGTTCCTATTTTACATAAATCTGCAGCAGTTGGGTCTTCAATATTTCCATCCATTTGAGAAACTACCCCAATCAATTTATCCTTACCAAAGGCTGCTTTCACCGCCTGAATACTTTTATCTCTACCCACTGTAATTGGAATCACAACCCCCGGAAACAATACGGTGTTTCTTAGTGGCAAAATAGGAATCATCTCCTCCATTTCTAATGCTGGCTCATTTTCCATATCCTGCTCATTAAATGAAAAAAGCGGTATGAACTCATTTTCTTCTTCCGTCTTAAAAAGTATATTATTCACTGTCAATCAATTTATTATTTAGCATATATCATATAGCCAAATTGACATAATCCTATATCAAAATGGATACATTTATGAGTTTACTATATATGCAATATATGTGCCAAAATGAGCAATATGGGCAAAAAAAATCCCTCCGCATGCGGAGGGACCTTCTTGCAAGAAGTTATATACTTCTAATTACTTAGTTGCAGCAGAATCAACAGCAGTTGAATCAGTAGCTACAGCAGTAGTGTCAACAGCAACAGCAGCTGTATCAACAGTTGCAGCAGCAGTATCAGTTGTTGCTTCAGTAGAAGCGCCACCACAAGCAGCTAAAGCAGCGATAGCGAAAATTGCGAATACTTTTTTCATTTTCAGGTTTTTTTAAGTTTGGTATTAAAAATACGTGTGCAAATATATTGATGAACCCTTTATTGGCCAAATTTTAACTAATTTTTTTAATATTTTTTTCAAAAACAGACCAAAAGCTTAGTTAAACCTCTCCTAACTACTTCTTTCTGAAATAGATACGAATTGGCACCCCGGTGAACTTAAAATGAGCCCTTACCTGATTTTCTAGGTAATTTCTATATGGGGTTTTAATATCATCAGGGAAATTGGTAAAAAAGGCAAAACTTGGAACTCTGGTTGGTAATTGTTGTACAAACTTGATTTTGATCACATGACCTCTGACAACAGGGGCTTGATATTTTTCAATCACCTTCAACATGATCTCATTCAACTTGGAAGTCGTGATTTTTCTATGCTTATTTTCATACACATCCAAGGCCAACTCGATGGCTTTAAAAATTCTTGTTTTCTCTGTTGCAGAGATAAATAAAATGGGAACATCTGTAAAAGGTGCCAGTTTGTCTTTCAACTTCTTTTCATAGTCTCTTGCTGTGTTGGTTTCTTTTGGAATCAAATCCCATTTATTCACCAATACTACAATGCCCTTACCCTTTCTGATGGCTAAACTGAAAATACTTAAATCCTGGGCTGTTACCCCTTTTTCAGCATCCAACACCAACAAACAAACATCCGCTTCATCCATGGCCTTGATGGCGCGAATTACGGAGTAAAACTCCAAATCATCCTTCTCTTTATTTTTTCTTCTGATACCTGCAGTATCTATCAACATGAACTCCTTTTGGAACATATTGTAATGAGTATGAATGGTATCGCGGGTAGTACCTGCTATTTCACTCACAATAGTTCTTTCCTGTCCAATCATTGCATTTAATAAACTAGACTTACCAGCATTAGGCTGTCCAACAATGGCAATTTTGGGGATAGAGGGCGCTTCTTCTGGCTCTGCACCTTCTGGCAATTCTTCCGTTGCTGTTGCTGCCTTTGGCTCTTCTTTAATGTCAGCTGTAACAGCATCTAATAATTCACCAGTTCCGCTTCCAGAAATAGAGCTGATAAAGAAATTATGCTCGAATCCCATTGAATAGAACTCGGTACCTTCTAAAGCCCTAGTTGAATTGTCTACTTTATTAACGGTTACATACACTGGCTTAGTAGTTCTTCTCAACATATCTGCCATTGCATCGTCCAAATCTGTTAATCCAGTAGCAGCATCTACCATAAAAATGATAGCATTGGCCTCATCAATTGCAATCTTCACCTGCTTTCTAATCTCGGTCTCAAACATATCACTAGAATCAGGTACAAATCCACCCGTATCAATTACATTAAAAGATTTACCATTCCAGTCAGTGACACCATATTGACGATCTCTTGTTACACCGCTAATATCATCAACAATGGCTTTACGCTCTTCTAAAAAGCGGTTAAATAAAGTACTCTTGCCTACATTGGGTCTTCCTACAATGGCTACTGTATAGCTCATATTAATTTCATTTAAATATTCATATAAACTTGTTTTAATTATTGAAAATCAATATTTTAATTCAAGTTATTTTATTATTATTGATATCCGTATTCCTTCAATTTTAAATCATTGTCTCTCCACTTCGGCTTCACTTTTACAAACAATTCCAAATATACTTTAGAACCAATAAACTCCTCAATATCCTTTCTTGCTTGTACCCCTATTTCTTTGATCATCTTCCCCTTTTCACCTATAATGATCGCCTTTTGGGTTTCTCTGTTTACCACTATATCTGCCTGAATCTTAATCAAAAGAGGCTGTTCTTTATAGGAATTCACTAATACCGCTGTATGGTAAGGAATTTCCTCTCCAAAGAGACCATATATCTTCTCCCTGATGATCTCACTCACAAAGAATTTAGTGGGTAAATCACTTAAATCCTCCTGACTGTAGAATGGGAAACCTTCGGGAACATACTCTAAAATTACTTTCAATAACCTTTCTATATCATTCTTATTCAATGCACTAAGTGTAATTAAGCTACTGCAGTATTTCTTTTCTTTAAAAAAGGCATTGGCTTCTTTTACCTGCTGCGCTGTGGCCAAATCCGACTTATTTAACACCACTATACAAGGTACTTTTAATTTTAACCCGCTAAATATTGTATCCACTTCCTCCAGGTTGTCCCTTATATCCACCATCAATAAGCCCAAATCTGCATCTTCCAATGCGGACTTAACCGCTCCCATCATTTTCTCGTGAAGCTTGTATTTTGGGTCAATGATTCCCGGAGTATCAGAAAAGATGACTTGATACTCGTCTTCCTTGTTTAAAAAGGCCTTAATTCTATGTCTTGTAGTCTGTACTTTGGAAGAAACAATAGCCATTTTCTCGCCCATTAAGGCGTTCAGTAAAGTACTTTTACCGGCATTAGGTTTCCCAAATATGTTTACAAACCCGACTTTCATTTGTGCTCATTATTGATACAAAGGTACTAGAAAAAAAATCCGCTCTCGATAGGAATCGGGAGCGGGTTACTTTAGTTGCGAGGGAAGGGATCGAACCTCCGACCTTCGGGTTATGAGCCCGACGAGCTACCGCTGCTCTACCTCGCGATGTTTGGAGGGCAAAGGTA
>JAFMEV010000104.1 GCA_017856545.1 Chitinophagaceae bacterium | reverse complement strand
TATGGTAAATGTAATTTGGATCATTTTGGTATTGTTGTCGATTTGGTTTATTTACGTTTTTGGGAAGGATATTATTGAAAATAAAAATAATTTAGAAAAAGTTAGTTGGATTAAAACCGGATTCATTGGCTTCATAGTAAATTTTTTTGACGTACTAGGTATTGGCGCATTTGCGCCTCAAACGGCATTATTAAAATTCACAAAACAAACTTCAGATAAATTAATTCCTGGTACGATGAATGTGGCCAATACACTGCCAGTTTTAATTCAAGCCATTATTTTCATTCAAGTAGTTCAGGTAGAAACTACAACTTTAATGGTAATGTTTTTAACTGCAATGGGTGGGGCAATTTTAGGTGCAGATATTATGGGCAAACTTTCGGAGAGAAACATTAGACTTACAATTAGCGTCGCTTTGTTAATTACGGCAGGTTTTATGTTTGCCAATAAAATGCATTGGATACAAGGCGAAGGAGTAGCCATTGGTATTTATGGATGGAAGCTTGTAATAGCCGGGCTTGTTAATTTTATTTTAGGTGCGATGATGACAGCTGGTGTTGGATTGTACGCTCCATGTATGGCATTGGTTTATTTATTAGGTTTATCACCTCAAGTAGCTTTCCCTATAATGATGGGGTCTTGTGCTTTTTTAATGCCGCCTGCTTCATTTAAATTTATTAAGTCGGGTAATTATAATAAAAAGGCGGCTTTAGGTATGGCCATTCCAAGCATATTCGCTGTTTTAATTGCTGCTTTTATAATAAAATCTCTACCCCTTGATACTTTAAGGTGGTTGGTCATGATAATCATAATTTATACTTCAGTAACCATGTTTTTGGCTGCTATAAAAAAGAAATAAAAACACAACATATTTTAGTAAATTTAGAATCGTTAAACCATTTTAGATGTCTAATTATCCGAGCATATTCAATGATGTGATTGGGCCAGTAATGAGGGGTCCTTCTAGCTCACATTGTGCTGCCTCTTTGCGTATTGCAAGAATTTGCCGTGATTTAATGGATATGCAGATAAAAGACATTGTGATTGAATTTGATCCATATGGATCTTTAGCCACTACGCATAAAAGTCAGGGCTCTGACATGGGTTTATTCGGAGGTTTTTTAGGTTGGGAAGCTTATGATGAAAGATTACCTGAATCAGAGAAATACTTAGCAACAGCTGGGATAAATTATAAAATCACCATTTGCCCATTAGAAGTAAAACATCCAAATACTTATAAGATAAGTTTATCTAACGAAAAAGAGAAAAGACAATTAACTGCCATTTCAACAGGGGGAGGCATGATTGAGGTGATCAATATAGATGGCAATAAAGTATCTATGTTTGGGGATTATCATGAAACATTAATTTATTGTAAAGAAGCGGATCAAATAATCAATTATTTAAAATCAACTATTTCATATGATGAAATTATATTTCATCAAGGCGCTTGCTCATTTATTGAAATAAAATCACCTATTGCCTTATCCGAAACTATTGCTAAAGAAATATTGCAAATGTATTCAGTGGAAGCAATAAAAAGTATAAATCCTGTTTTACCTATTATGTCTCGAAAGGGAATGAAAGTACCCTTTATCACTTGCAATGAAATGATGGCATATAATAAAAATAAAAATAAAGCACTTTGGGAATTAGCAGTAGATTATGAAAGTATGCGAGGTAATATTAGCCCCGAACAAGTAATTGAAAAGATGAAGTCCATAATTCGTATTATGGGTAATGCTATTGAAACAGGATTAAAGGGAACGGAATACAAGGATCGTATTCTAGGAAGTCAATCACCACTGTTTAAAAAAAGTTTTGACACCAATCAATTAATAGAAGGAGATGTACTTAATAAAACAATAATGTATGTATCTGCAATCATGGAAGTGAAAAGTTCCATGGGGGTGATTGTGGCAGCTCCAACAGCAGGTTCTTGTGGTGGATTACCCGGTGTTATATTTGGAACTGCACATTGTACTAATAAAAATGAAGAAGCTATTACTAAAGCCATGTTATCGGCTGGTCTTATAGGGGTGTTTATCACAGCTCATGCAACGTTTGCTGCAGAAGTTGGAGGATGTATGGCTGAAACAGGTTCTGGCGGTGGAATGGCCGCAGCTGCTCTTGTAGAAATGAAGGGAGGAAGTGTTGATCAATCAATTGCTGCAGCTTCTTTAGCCTTACAAAATTCTTTAGGTATCATTTGCGATCCCATAGGAAATAGAGTGGAAGCACCATGTCTTGGCAGAAATGTAATGGCAGCAACAAATGCAATTTCTTGTGCTAATATGGCCTTGTCTAATTACGAGCATCTTATTCCACTTGATGAAGTCATTGAGACCATGAAAGCGGTGGGTGATCAAATTCATCATACATTACGCTGCACTAATTTAGGTGGTCTTTCTATAACAAATACAGCTAAAAAAATTGAAGCTTTATTGGAAGAACATCCTCCTGTTTTTTATAAAAGTTGTTGATTATATTAATAGATTAGTTGAGCTGATTTTTCAACTACAAACCGCCAAAATGTTTTAAATTGAAGAACTTAATTTTTAAATAAAACCTGCCATATGAAAAAGTATCAAATACTATTATTTACTTTCCTATTACCATTTATTGTATTAGCTCAAAAAAATTGGAGCCCAGAACAAGTAATTAAAATTAAAAATATTAGTAGTGCACAAGTTTCTCCTGATGGAACTAAAGTAGTTTATACCATTAGAGAAGCTTTGATGACAGATGAAAGAAGTGAATATGTAAATCAAATATGGATAAGTGATATTGATGGATCGAATGCCAAACAATTAACCACCGGAGATAAAAATAATGCAAATCCCAAATGGAGCCCTGATAATAAATCTATAGCTTTTACGTCTTCACGTGATGGAAAAAATAATCTATATATACTTCCTATTACAGGCGGAGAAGCAGAAAAAATTACAGAGGCTAAAGGTGGAATTAGTGAATTTGAATGGAGTAATGATGGTAAAAAAATTGCCGTAATTACAGCAGATGCTCCAACAGATAAAGAGGAAAAAAATAAAAAAGCAAAAAATGATTGGTATATGTGGGAGGAAGAATTAAAACAAAATAGATTACAAGTATATTGGATCCATCATAAAGATTCAACTCAAAAATATATCCATAAATTATTGACCAAAGAAAATATTTCAGTGTATTCATTTGATTGGAATACTGACGGTACAAGTATTGTATACAGTTATGGCAAATCAACAAAAGCAAATGATAATAATTATAGCGATATTGCCTTAATCAATATTGAAACGGGATTAAATAAAATAATTGCAAATACACCAGCTAGTGAGTCTGCTCCGCAGTATAGCCCAGATGGTAGTTTGATAAGTTATTACTGTACTGAAAATCCTAATGATTGGCCAGGTGCAAAACATGCAAAAATTTATGCTATAGCAGATGGAAAAACTTGGCAATTAAAAGCAACGCCAAATGAAGATGGAAGTATTATTGGATGGACAGCAGATGGAAAAAATATTGTATGGTCAGAGACTAACAAAACAATGACAAGTATTTATACACTGAGTGTAGATGGAAAAAATATTACAGAATTTAGTAAGGGTGAGAAAAAATATATTGGTGCTACTAAAATAAATGCTACACATACTTATTTAACGTTCACTTTACAAAACACTTCAGAATTTCCTGAGTTATACGTAAGTAAATTAAACGAGTATGCTCCCCTAAAAATTACTTCTTTAAATTCTAGCTTGTCTTCATTACCTATGGGTAAAACAGAACTAATTAAATGGAAAGGCGCAGATGGTTTAGAAATTGAAGGCTTATTAACTTACCCTATTAATTATACTGCTGGGAAAAAAGTGCCCTTGTTATTAAATATTCATGGTGGCCCTGCTGGTAATTTTGGTCAAACTTGTATTGCATCTAATCAGGGCACTTACCCTTTAGCTGCATTGAGTGAAAACGGATATGCTATTCTTAGACCTAACCCAAGAGGGTCAACTGGATATGGTAGTAACTTTAGAATGGCGAACAGACAAGATTGGGGTGGTAAAGATTATATAGACTTAATGTCCGGGGTAGATCAAGTAATTAAAATGGGCGTTACCGATGAGTCAATGTTAGGTGTAATGGGCTGGAGTTATGGAGGTTTTATGAGTAGCTGGATGGTTGGACATACGAATCGTTTCAAGGCCGCATCTATTGGGGCGCCTGTTGTAGATCTTAGTTTCCAAAATTTGACCGATGATATTGAGGGATTTTTACCTTCTTATTTTAAATCAGATCCTTGGAATAATTGGTCTATGTATAGCGAGCATTCACCACTAAGATATGTTCAAAATGTACAAACTCCTGTTTTATTACAACACGGGGAAGCAGATCAAAGAGTTCCTTTGGGTAATTCAGTTATGTTTTATAATGCATTGAAAAGAAGAAATATTCCAGTAAAACTTTTGGTTTTACCTAGACAGCCACATGGCCCTAATGAACCAAGAATGGTTTTAAAAACAATGCAAACCAATATTGATTGGTTTGGAACTTTAATTAAGCCATAATTTTAATTAAATAAAAAATAAAATGAAAAATATTAAATGGCTATTGAGCTTTTTGTTAATAATTTTTTGTCAATCATTAATTGCTCAAAACAGTAAAGAAAAAAGTAGAATTATTGTCATTGGTGCGCATCCAGATGATTGTGAATATGCAGCAGGTGGAACTGCAGCGTTATTGTCAAATATGGGACATGCAGTAAAATTTGTAGCGGTTACTAATGGAGATGCAGGACATCAAACTATGAAAGGCCAAGAATTAGCTGCGCGTAGATATTTAGAAACTCAAGAAGTGGCTAAAAGATTAGGTGTTACATATGATGTATTAGATAATCACGATGGCGCCCTTTTACCAACTTTAGAAGTGCGTTTACAAATCATTAAAAAAATCAGAGAGTGGAATGCAGATGTTGTGATTGCACCAAGACCAAATGATTATCATCCTGACCATCGTTATACTGGCGTATTAGTCCAAGATGCCGCCTATATGGTAGAAGTACCTAATGTTGCACCTGAAGTACCCGCACTCAGAAAAACACCCGTATTTTTATATGCTCAAGACCATTTCCAAAGACCGAATCCATTCAGACCAGATATCGTTGTTGATATCTCGAATGTTTACGAAAGAAAAATCTCAGCTATTGATGCGCATGTCTCTCAATTTTATGAATGGATGCCTTGGATAGGAAGATATGAAAAAGACGTGCCTGCTGGAAAAGAAGAACGATTAAAGTGGTTAATGAAATTTTATGATCAACCTATGAAAGCTAATATTAGAAAAGCAATGGTAAAATGGCACGGTATCGAGAAAGCAGCTAAATCGAAATATGCAGAAGCTTTTGAAGTGTGTGAATATGGTGCACAACCTAATGAAGCAGAAATAAGAAGATTATTTCCTATGTTAATTAAATAGTTTGGGATATTAGTGTTTATTTATATTTAATTTTTTTACTTTTTTATGGGTGCTTTCAATATTCCAGCATTACTTCTTGTTAATTC
>JAFMEV010000020.1 GCA_017856545.1 Chitinophagaceae bacterium | reverse complement strand
AATATTGCCAAAAAGAGGCCAAAAAAGCCTAAAATTGATTGAAAAGCCTTCATTTTTGATGATTTTTGAGTAAAAATGGTCATTTTTTGTTTTTTATATGTTTGAGTTCTTGATATCTCTGTTCATTCATTTCTGCACTAAATTGTTGGTATAACCATGCAAATCCAATTGATATAATTAAAATTGCTAATACGATCCATACATTATTACTTCTACTATTAGCAATCATGTTGGCTCTTTCATACCAGCCTAATTCTGAAATAATCACTACCAATACCCCTAAAGATAAACCAATACTCAATCCTCTTAAAAAAGGCTTTCTTTTATATTGAGGGAGTGTTCTTTCTTTTTCCCATTGTTGGTAGAATACTTCTTCTTCATTGCTAAGCATAAGCAAATTTAATCAAAGCTTCTTAACTACGAGCCTTTGCGTATATTTAGTTGATAAATTTAACAACCTATGAAATCATTTTTTCAAAAATTTGGCATCACCATTTATATACTTTTATTAAGTGCTCATTTGTATGCGCAGGTATTAGGAGAAAAATTTGCTACAATTCAATTTATTACAAAGGCTTTGTTATTACCAACATTAATATTGTTTTTAGCATGTCAAGATCAAAGTGAATCAACACCAAAAGGGAAGTGGTTGGTAATTATTGGATTATTTGGTTCTTTTTTAGGCGATGTTTTATTGACCAATGAAAAATATTTTATTGCTGGCATGATTGCTTTTATGACTACCCATATTTGTAATATTATTTTCTTCAATGGAATAAAACCAGCAGCAGATAAAAAAATGTATAAAGTATATGCGGTAGCTGCTTTATTCTTGTTGTTTTGTTTTGGTATTTATAAACAATTGGCTCCATCCATGGGAAATTTAATTTATCCAATTTTGGTTTATATGTTGTTGATTTGTCTTTCTGCTCTAAAAGCCTTTAGATCCTCTTTAAATGAGCAAACAAATTTAATTGCACAATTATTTTGGTTCCCGGGCATGTTGTTCTTTATTACTTCTGATGCAGTATTAGCATTCAATAAATTTCAATGGTCAATTCATACACCCATACCTCATATCGGATTAGTTACCATGATGACATATGGTGTGGCGCAATTATTATTAACGAAAGGGTTTCAATTGTATTTTAAAAAATAAAGAGTCCTTTCGAAGACTCATTGCAAAAGAAAAGGCCTCGATAAAATCGAGGCCTTTTCTGTATTGTTCTAACAGTATTAGTAACCCATACCACCCATATCAGGAGCGCCACCTGGAGCTGGAGCTTCTGCTTTTGGTTTGTCAGCAATTACACATTCTGTAGTTAATAACATTGAAGCAATAGATGCTGCGTTTTCTAATGCAACTCTTGATACTTTAGTTGGATCGATTACACCTGCTTTAAACAAGTTCTCGAATACTTCAGTTCTTGCATTGAATCCAAAATCATCCTTACCTTCTTTAATTTTTTGTACAACGATTGATCCTTCAATACCGCTGTTCTTAACAATTTGACGAAGTGGTTCTTCGATGGCACGGCGTACAATTTGAATACCAGTATTCTCATCTTCGTTCGCACCTTTTAATTTGTCTAAGCTAGCTACTGCACGGATGTAAGCAACGCCACCTCCTGGTACAATACCTTCTTCAACAGCAGCACGAGTTGCATGTAAAGCATCGTCTACACGGTCTTTCTTTTCTTTCATTTCAGTTTCAGTAGCAGCACCTACATATAATACTGCAACACCACCGCTTAACTTCGCTAAACGCTCTTGTAATTTTTCACGGTCGTAATCTGAAGTGGTATTCTCGATTTGAGCCTTGATTTGATTTACACGAGCAGTGATATCTGCTTTCTTTCCTTTACCACCAACAATTACTGTATTGTCTTTATCAATTGTGATAGAAGAAGCTTGACCTAAATAAGTCAAATCAGCATTCTCTAATTTGAAACCTTGCTCTTCGCTAATTACAGTACCAGCAGTTAAAATAGCAATGTCGTTTAACATTTCTTTTCTTCTGTCACCAAAGCCTGGAGCTTTAACAGCTGCTACTTTGATAGTGCCACGTAATTTATTCACCACCAATGTTGCCATTGCTTCACCTTCTAAATCTTCAGCGATGATGACTAATGGACGACTTGTTTGAGCTACTTTCTCTAAAATATGTAAGATGTCTTTCATTGCTGAAATCTTCTTATCATAAATTAAGATGTATGGGTTTTGCATTTCAGCTTCCATTTTTTCGCTGTTTGTAACGAAATATGGAGATACATAACCACGATCAAATTGCATACCTTCTACTACATCAACTGTAGTGTCAGTTCCTTTTGCTTCTTCAACAGTGATAACACCTTCTTTACCTACTTTAGCCATTGCAGTTGCAATTAACTTTCCGATTTCGTTATCGTTGTTTGCAGAGATAGAAGCAACTTGTTCAATCTTTTTAGTATCGTTACCCACTGTTTGAGATTGAGCCTTTAAGCTTGCAACCACTTTTTCAACAGCTTTATCAATACCACGTTTTAAATCCATTGGGTTTGCACCTGCAGTAACGTTTCTTAAACCTTCACCAACAATTGCTTGTGCCAATACTGTAGCAGTAGTTGTACCATCACCAGCTTGATCAGCAGTTTTTGAAGCAACTTCTTTTACCATTTGAGCACCAATATTTTCAATTGGATCTTCTAAATCAATTTCTTTTGCTACAGATACACCATCCTTTGTTACTGATGGAGAACCGAATTTCTTTTCGATCACTACGTTACGACCTTTAGGGCCTAATGTAACTTTCACAGCGTTGGCTAAAGTGTCAACACCTTTCTTCATTTTATTTCTCGCTTCTAAGTCGAAAAAAATCATTTTAGACATATAGAGTTATTTTTTAAATTTTTTAAAATAGGATAGTTCAATTATACAATTGCTAACACATCACTTTCGCGCATGATCAATAAATCTTGACCTTCAATTTGGATTTCTGTTCCAGCATATTTGCCATATAAAACGGTGTCACCCACTTTAACAGTTACTGGTTCGTCTTTTTTTCCAGGGCCAGCAGCTACAATTGTTCCACGTTGTGGCTTTTCTTTTGCTGTATCAGGGATGATGATTCCTCCAGCTGTTTTCTCTTCAGCAGCGGCAGGCATTACAATTACTCTGTCGTGTAAAGGCGTAATGTTTAGTTTTTTAGCCGTACTCTTAGCCATACTTTATCGTTTTTTAGTTTATAAATAAATGATTGTACTATCCATTATACAAGAATCCTGCCAATGACTATTTTACATATTTAGTAAGTCAAAATTTCAGTGGCTAAGCATAAATAGGTACAAGGGGTGGAAAATTAGGTAAAAAATGGCAGTTTTATGGAATTATTTAGATAGATTTGCACCCCAATTAGCTCTTAGATTTATGATGAACAGAAGAAATATTCGAATTAAAGTAATGCAGGTGCTCTATATGATAGAAACCGAGGTGCAAATTGCCCCTAAAACCTTATTACAAAAAGAATTTGACAAGACCCGTAATCTATTCGTTTTCCTGGTTCATTTGTTACATCAAGTAGCTTTATATGCCGAAGTAGAAGCTAATCAAAGAGCGTCTAAAAATTTACCCAATCAAGAAGATCTTACAGTCAATACCAAATTAGCAGGTAATTTGTTGGTATGGCAAACCTTGGAATCTGAGTCGTTTAAAAATGCACTAGAATTAGTGAAACCAGCTCAATATCTAGATGATCAAATAGTAAAATCTATTTTTAGACAACTTTCTGAGACCTCAGAATATCAATTATACATCAATGATCAGAGTAGGGAGAAGGGAAAGGATAAAGAAATGATGAAGTTCATTTTTGGAACAATGATCATGGGTAGTGAGCGATTTGTTGATTATATAGAAGAGCGTTTTTCCAACTGGGAAGATGAGGGGGATATTATCATTGGTTTTATTTTAAATTATATCCAAAAACCATCTCAGATTGATTTTATTGACTTGGTGGGGAATGAAAAAATGAAATTTGCAATTGAATTATTGGAAACTGCAATCGATAAAAAAACAATCACTGAAGAAATCATTGTCCCCAAATTAAAGAATTGGGATCCGGAGAGGATTGCTTTAATTGATATGATTTTGCTTCGATTAGGTGTTTGTGAATTAGTATATTTTGATACCATTCCTACAAAAGTCTCCATTAATGAATACATTGATTTGGCAAAAGACTACAGTACGGAGCAAAGTGGTCAATTCGTAAATGGAATATTAGATAGTATTCATAAGGAAATGTTGGCAGCTGGAAAAATTCATAAAATAAGCCATAAGAAATAATTCAGTTAAACTGTATATTTGTATAACTGGTAAAATTAAAAAAGTTTAAATAAATAAAAATGACACAAATTCTATTACAAGCTCCCCCTCAAGGTGGCGGTACATTTCAGTTAATCATGTTGGGTGGTATCATCGTGGTGTTTTGGTTTTTCATGATTCGTCCTCAAGCAAAAAAAGCAAAAGAGCAAAAGAAGTTTATTGATAATATGCAAAAAGGAGATAAAGTAGTTACTATTGCAGGTATTCATGGTACTATTTTTAAAGTAAATGAAGACAATACCATTCAATTAGAAGTTAGCCCAGGCAGCTACTTGAAAATCGAAAGATCTTCCATTAGCTTAGAATGGTCTCAAGCAATTAATAAATAAGTTTTCAATAAAATATTCATATATCCGAAATAGGAATCCTTCAGGGAAACTTATTTCGGATTTTTATTTTAACTAACTTTAAGTATGTCAATCATTATTGGATTAACAGGAGGGATAGGTTCAGGGAAATCTACTGTAGCAAAAATATTTGCACAATTAGGTATACCTGTATTAGATGCCGACGCTACTGCAAAAGCAATTATGAATGAAGATCGTTCTGTAAAAACAAAATTGATTGAACTTTTTGGAGAGGATGCTTATAAAGAAAATCAGTTAAATAGACCATATATTGCTCAACTAGTTTTCGAAGATGCATTTAAGTTACAGCAATTAAATGCCATTATTCATCCAATCACTATCCAGTATGCTAAAGAATGGGCATCCAAACAATCAGCTCCTTATGTGATTAAAGAAGCAGCATTGTTTTTTGAATCTGGATCATCAGAAGGAGTGGAAAAAATCATTGGAGTAACTGCGCCTAAACATATTAGAATACAAAGAGTAATGCAGAGAGATCAAATGACTAGAGAAGATGTGATCAAAAGAATGGAGCATCAATTAGAAGATAGCTTGAAAATGAAATTATGTGATTGGGTGATACAAAATGATGATATGCATTTGCTCATACCTCAGATATTAGCCATTCATCAAGAAATTTCAAAATAAGTCTCCTTTAAAGACTCATTTAATTATCTTATAACACCAT
Organism: Chitinophagaceae bacterium; assembly: GCA_017856545.1. Lineage (GTDB taxonomy): Bacteria > Bacteroidota > Bacteroidia > Chitinophagales > Chitinophagaceae > Sediminibacterium. The sequence goes on along the minus strand of JAFMEV010000020.1, from coordinate 17,820 downwards.
CTCTTTAATCTTCCTTCAAAATCAAATGGGGTAGTGGCTTTTGTAATATCTTTTACTTGTTTGCTATGGATATTTTCAAGGTCAATGATAAACTGAGTGAAATTGGTACTAAAGTATAAAATACCTCCAGGTTTCATTGCTCGTAAAACATCATTGATTAATTCAACATGGTCTCTTTGAATATCTAAAATATCTTTCATCCTTTTACTATTACTAAAAGTGGGAGGATCCATCACCACAATATCAAAATGATTGGCAGGCAAGGTTTTAAGATACTGTTTTACATCAGCATGTACAAAATGGTAAGCTGCAGGATTCTTTAAATGATTGATGGCGAAATTTTCTTCACTCCAACTTAGATATGTTTTGGAAAGATCTACTGAAGTAACATCGCTTGCACCTGCGGCAGCTGCATACACCGAGAAAGAACTGGTATAACTAAATAAATTTAAAAATATTTTATCTTTTACTTCCTCCGCAACCATTTGTCTGGTGATACGATGATCTAAAAATAATCCGGTATCTAAATAATCTGTAAGGTTGACTAAAAATTGATGTCCGTTTTCTTGAACGGTTATTATTTTAGATTCAGTAACTGCTTCTTTCTCGTATTGACCTTCTCTATGTGACATACGCTTTCTTAGCTTCACATACATATGATCTATAGGTATTCCTGTTAAAGATGCAATGATTTGCTTTGTTTGATCAAACCATGCTGTATGTTCTTCATCTGTTAATGTGTGTCTTCGATTGTATTCTGCTATGTATAAATATTCCTCATAAAATTCAATACAAATAGGAAATTCAGGTAAATCATGGTCATATAATCTCCAACAAGTCAAGTTTAAACGTTTAGCTTGTTTTAATCGGTGCTTATAATTTTTAAGCAATCTATTTTCAAACATTTGGAATTTCTCTGGAGTCATAGCTGGTACAAAACTACTACAAAAAAAAGAAGCGTTACTTTCATAACGCTTCTGTATGCACAAATTAATTATTTGTTTATTTTAATTTAGCTAATGCTTCTTTGATTCTAGCCCATGCTTTCTCAATATTAGGCATACTATTTGCAAAAGAGAATCTTACACAGTTAGGCTCTCCAAAAGCATCACCCATTACAGAAGAAACATGCGCAGTATTCAATAAGTACATGCTAAAGTCTGCCGCATTGGCAATGGTTTGTGTACCATCTGATTTACCATAATAGCTACTTACATCAGGGAAAACATAGAAAGCACCTTCTGGAGCATAACATTTGAATCCTGGAACCTCACTTACTAATTTTAAAGTGGTTGCTCTACGACGTGTAAACTCCTCAGTCATTTCTAATGAAGGTTTTAAGTCACCCACCAATGCCGTAACGGCTGCTTTTTGAGTGATTGAACAAGTTCCTGAGGTAAACTGTCCCTGTAATTTTTCCATTGCTTTGGCAATTTCTACACTTGATGCAGTATATCCTAATCTCCATCCAGTCATTGCAAATCCTTTACTCAAACCATTGATCACTACAATTTGGTCTTTGATATCAGAAAATTGAGCAATGCTCTCGTGTTTGCCAATAAAGTTGATGTATTCGTATATCTCATCAGATAAAATGGTGATATGAGGATACTTCTTAAATAGATCTGCCAATGCTTTTAATTCATCTTTGCTATACACTGCACCACTTGGGTTACAAGGACTAGAAAACATGAATACTTTTGTCTTTGGAGTGATAGCTGCTTCAATTTGTGCAGGAGTTGCTTTGAATCCAGCTTCGGTAGTTGTTCTTATTTCAACTACTTTACCTCTTGCGATTTTTACTAATTCTGAATAAGTTACCCAGTAAGGAGTAGGGATGATAACTTCGTCTCCTTCATCCACTAATGCTAAAATAGCATTCGCTAAACTTTGCTTAGCTCCAGTTGAAGTAACTATTTGTTCTGGTTTGTACTCTAAGTGATTATCTCTTTTTAATTTGGAGCAAACGGCTTCTCTTAAATCCAAGAAACCAGCAACAGGGGTATAGTGTGACCAGTTATCATGAATGGCTTTAATGGCTGCATCTTTAATATGCTGTGGAGTATCAAAGTCAGGCTCTCCTAAACTAAGATCAATTACATCAATTCCTTGTGCTCTTAGTTCACGACCTAATTTTGCCATTTTCAGCGTTTCTGGCTCACTAAATCTGTTCAATAAAGATGATAATATCATAGGGTTGAATTTTATAAGCTCAAATTTCGCAAATAATTCCTATCGGAATTTGTTTTTCAGATATAGTTGTTTCAAAATTTTCCCCATTTTTTTCAAATACTAACATACATTTGTATAAGATTATGGAAAAGAATATTTCAGTATTTGATATGTTTAAAATTGGGGTAGGACCTTCAAGTTCTCACACCCTTGGGCCTTGGAAAGCTGCATTGCATTGTCTTGGCGAAATGGATGCTCAAATGGGATTAGATAACATCATAGGCATTGATATTCTACTATACGGATCATTGGCAAAAACTGGTAAAGGACACGGAACAGACATGGCTGTTTTGATGGGATTAATGGGCGAAGATCCAATTACAACAGATACTGCTACCATTCAAGATAAACTCAATCTAATTCAAAACACTAGTCATCTAGTATTGAATAAAATGCATTCAATAGTTTTTATCAAGGAGCAACATTTGCAATTTTTAAAAGAAGAAAGTTTGCCTCATCACCCAAATGCTTTGCGTTTTGTGGTGCATGCTGAAACAAAACAATTGACATTCACTTATTATTCTATTGGTGGAGGTTTTATTGAAAAATCTATTCTAGACGACCAAGGAAATGAATCCATTATTCCAGTTGATAATACAGAAAAAGTAGCTAAAGAAGTCCCATTTGATTTTGTCAATACCAATGATTTATTGCATCATTGTATGAAAACGGGTTATCCTATTTCTTCCATTATCATGGAAAATGAAAAAGTGAGTATGGATGAGCTCGATATAGAAAAAGGATTAGATACTATTTGGGAAACCATGCTAAGTTGTATTTATAAAGGTTGCCATACAGAGGGGCAACTTCCTGGTGGTTTACAAGTTAGAAGAAGAGCATTTGATTTAAATAAAAAATTATTAAACAATGCTTCTTATGCTACTCAAGAAGAATGGATGCAATTGATTCAAAACGGTGGAGTAGATTTTAAATATATTTTAGATTGGGTAAGTTGCTTTGCTTTAGCTGTCAATGAAGAAAATGCAAGTTTTGGTAGAGTAGTTACTGCCCCTACTAATGGCGCAGCAGGGGTCATTCCAGCAGTGCTTTTATATACTATTTTGTTTTGTAAAAAAAATATGGCTGCTGACATGCACCAGTTTTTATGTACTGCAAGTGCTGTAGGTGTTTTATTTAAAAACGGGGCAACTATTTCTGCTGCAATGGGTGGATGTCAAGCAGAAATTGGTGTTTCCTCCGCTATGGCAGCTGCTGGCTTAACAGAATTATTAGGGGGCAATCAAAAACAAGTTTTGATGGCTGCCGAAATTGCCATGGAACATCATTTAGGATTAACCTGTGATCCGGTTGGAGGTTTGGTGCAAATTCCATGTATTGAGAGAAATACTATGGGTGCCATTAAAGCGATTACTGCTGCACAATTAGCATTACAAAGTAAACCAGATTTTGCATTGGTTAGTTTGGATAAAGTCATTCATACTATGTGGAATACAGCCTTGGATATGAATATTAAATACAAAGAAACAGCTGATGGTGGATTAGCCACACAAATTCCTATTGCTTTAGCAGAATGTTAAATACTAGGCTTCGTTTTCAGCCACTTCTACAGTTGAATAATCTTTAATCACATTGTACAATGTGCCTCTTTCAATAGGTGCTCTCTTTGCTTGTTTGATCAATGCAACTAGTTGTGCTGTGGTCATCGCAGGATTTTGTTCTTCAGATCCAGCCATTGAATAAATTTTGGTAGTATCATCAATAGTTCCATCAATATCATTCACCCCATAACTCAATGTTAATTGTGCTGCATCTCTTCCCAACATTGGCCAATATGCTTTGACATGAGGGAAATTGTCCAAGTACAATCTAGAAATTGCGTACATTTTTAAGTCATCTAATAAAATAGATTCTGGCACATTACTCATTTCATTATTTGAGTTTCTAAATTTCAATGGAATGAATGTATTAAATCCTTTTGTTTGATCTTGTAATTGTCTAAGTCTTTCCATATGATCAATTCTATGGCTGAAGCTTTCGATATGACCATATAATAAAGTAGCATTACTATGCATGCCTAATTCATGGGCTGTTTTATGAATATGCAACCATTGATCTGCAGTTGCTTTGTCAGCACAAATTTGTTCTCTAATTTCTGGATGAAATATTTCTGCACCTCCACCTGGCAATGAATCTAGTCCGGCTTCTTTAGCCATTTTCATACCTTCCTCTACAGATACTTTCGCTTTTCTAAACATGTACTCTAATTCTACTGGAGTAAATGCTTTAATATGCAAATCTGGTCTGTGCGCTTTGATGGCACGCATTAATTCCAAGAAAAATGTTAAGGTTAATTTAGGATGAACACCTCCTACAATATGTACTTCAGTAACTGGCTTCCCATCATAAGATTTAACAATATCCAACATTTGGTCTACTGTTAATTCCCAACCTTCTTCTTTATGTGCGTATAATTTTGAGTAAGAACAGAATTTGCAAGAGAATACACAAACATTGGTAGGCTCGATATGAAAATTTTTATTGAAATACGTTTTATTTCCGTGTAAAGATTCTCTTTTCCAATTAGCTAAAGCACCAACATAGGGTAGACTTGCATGTTCAAACAAATAAACACCTTCATCAAATGAGAGGCGTTCATTTTGAATAACTTTAGTTCCTATTTTTTGTAATGTACTATCTTTCTCTGCTGCAATTATCACTTCTATGCCCTTGCTGTTCATATCTTCCAATTTGAACGCAAAGTTACATATTATCCAATCAAAATTCCCGCAATACTAGCAGAAAGATAAGAGGCTAATGTACCTGCTAATAATGCTTTAAGACCCAATTCAGCAAGATCTTTTCTACGAGAAGGTGCTAACTCTCCAATTCCACCAATTAACATACCTACACTACTGAAGTTTGCAAATCCACAAATGGCTATGCTTACAATCAATAATCCTTTTTCTGTTACAATAGGAACTACTTTACTGGTCAAACTCTTAAACGCAACAAATTCATTGATGGTTAATTTTTGACCTAAAAGGGTAGCGGCACTTTGAATATCAACTGATGGGATTCCCATAGCCCAAGCCATTGGATAGAATAATTTTCCAAACAAGTAATTCAAGCTCAGGTCTAAATTGGCACTAAATAAATGACCAATTTTTAATAATGTCCAATCTACTAAGGCAATCAAAGCAATAAATCCAATGAGCATAGCAATTACATTCATTGCAATTTTGAATCCATCTCCAGCGCCATGTGTAATGGCATCTATGGTATTGCTATATTGGCTTTTTACCTCAAGTGTAACCTTTCCAAGAGTTTGAGATGTTTCTGTTTCTGGGAATAATATTTTTGCAATGACTAGTGCTCCTGGAGCAGCCATTAAACTTGCTGTAATTAATTTTGGTGCTAAATCCATTCCAGCAGCAGCACCCATATTGGCATAAACAATTAAAATGCCTCCTGCAATACAGGCCAAGCTTCCACTCATACTTGCTAAAATTTCACTTTTTGTCATGCTCGCTAAATAAGGACGTATCATCACTTGAGCTTCTACTTGTCCAACAAATGCACTTGCAACATTGCTTAATGCTTCTGCACCACTTACACGCATGATGGTATTCATTGCTTTTGCGATCACTGCGATAATTCTTTGCATGATGCCAAAATGATAGAATAAAGCCACTAAAACACAAACTAAAATAATGGTAGCAGTAACATTAAATGCAAAAACAAATCCTCCATTGACAAAATCATTTACACCAGTAGGTGTCATAGCACCTACACCACCATAAACAAATGCCGCACCTTGTCTCGAAAATTGTTCAATCTTACCCATGGCTTTTCCAAGCAATTGAAAGAAATGGGTGATTGCTGGTATTTTAAGCACTAAAATGCCAATGAGTAATTGAAGTCCTAATCCACTAAATACCAGTCTATAGTTAATATTTTTTTTATTATTGGAGAACAAAAAAGCGATTGCTAATATTAATATAATACCGAATATACCCTGAAATCTTTCCATAGTTTTTAATTAGGGAAGAAAGATAAAAAAAATCCTGCTATTTAGCAGGATTTTATGTTGAAATTCAAATATGGAAATAATTTATGTAAATGTCTTACATGTGAGACTGTATCTTCTTGTCTAATACTGATTTTGGTACAGCGCCAATTTGCTTATCTACTACTTGACCACCTTTAACAAATAAAATTGCTGGAATAGAAGTGATACCAAAGTTCATACTTAGATTTGGATTAACATCCACGTTTACTTTTCCAATATTCACTTTACCCGCATATTCTGTAGCTAATTCTTCAATTACTGGACCTATTGCTCTACATGGGCCACACCATTCAGCCCAAAAATCGATTACACTTAATTTGTCGCTTTCCATTACAGTAGTTTGGAAGTTTGCGTCTGTAAATTCTAATGCCATAAATAGATATGTTTAAATTGTTTGTATAGTTATTAGTTCAAAAATAAGGCCAATAATTAATAAGTGCCATTTTGACTTTTCCACCTTTCTTAACAACTTTATTAAACTAAGTTTACTTGTACCTGTAATTCAGGGTTTTGGTCTAGATATGCCACTAATTCATCATTAATGGAGCAGCCCTTGTCAAAAGTGAGTAAACTAGCTACTAACTGTTCTTTTGGTTCAATAAAATTGAATTTGAAAGAAGATTTGCCCGGATTCTCTTTAATATTTTTCTCAAAGAAACTGATCATATCTGGTCTTAGGTTGGCAGGGTGTAAGCTTACTTCTATAGATCTTGTTTGAGTTGTTTTTACAGTTTCTAACAAACTCATGGTTTGAATTTTGAATTCGAACAAGTTGGGTTGATTGAATCTATTTCTGAAAGCTCCATTGATGCAGATTTTCTGTCCAATTTCAAGATAGTTTTGAAACTTTATATAATCCTCACTCCATAAAATAAAATCTGTTTTTCCGGTAAAGTCTTCCATTACGAAAGAACCAAAGTTTTTACCTGTTTTGGTTATTCTATGTTGAACATCTGTAATTAAACCAGCTAATTTAAAATACTTGCCTAAATAATTGGGTTGAACTACCAACATGTCTTTAACCTCATTGAAATCATTGATAGGAGTGAACAAATAATGTTTCATTTCAAAACTAAAATGATCCAATGGGTGTCCACTCATAAACATACCAGTAATATCTTTCTCGTGATCCAGTTTTTCTGTTAATGTCCACTCTTCACAAGCTGTTAATTTAGGAATGGGTACTTGCATGGCAGAAGGTAAGTCGCCAAATAGGGTATTACTAGATCCAGTGCTCATGGTTTGCATGGCTTGTGCATATCCAATTAATTTTTCTAAGCCTGAGCTTCTTTCTCCATCCGGTACATTAAAATATTGTGCACGATGGTATTCTGGAAAACAATCAAAACTTCCAGAATAAGCTAAACTTTCCAAAGATTTTTTATTGACAGCTCTGGATAAAACACGCTTCATGAAATCTAACATGTTTTCAAAATGGCCTGCTTTATTTCTTTCATTAATAATACCCTCAATTGCACCTTCACCAACGCCTTTCAATCCTCCTAATCCAAATCTGATTTCTCCTTTTTTATTAACAGAGAAACCTTTTAAGGATTCATTGATATCAGGACCCAAAACTTTTATACCCATTCTTTTACATTCTTCCATAAAGAAAGTAATCTTATCAATGCTACCTGCATGATTTAAAACTGCAGACATGTATTCTCCGGGATAATGTGCTTTTAAATATGCGGTCTGATAGGCCACATATGCATAGCAAGTAGAGTGAGATTTATTAAAAGCGTATTGAGCAAATGCTTCCCAATCTGTCCATACTTTATCTAATATATTTTCTGGATGGCCATTCTTCACAGCTCCTGCAATAAATTGTGCTTTCATTTTATCTAGCACAGCCTTTTGTTTTTTCCCCATGGCTTTTCTCAGCACATCCGCATCTCCTTTAGTAAACCCACCAATTTTCTGACTCAATAACATTACCTGCTCTTGATATACTGTAATACCATATGTATCAGATAAGAATTCTTCCATTTCTGGTAAATCGTATTGAATCACTTCTCTACCATGTTTTCTTTCAATGAAGTTGGGGATATAGGCAATTGGACCTGGACGATACAATGCGTTCATCGCAATTAAATCAGCAAATTTATCTGGCTTTAATTCGCGCAGATACTTTTGCATTCCCACCGATTCAAATTGGAAAGTTGCATTGGTTTCACCTTTTTGATACAACTGAAATGTTTTTTCATCATCTAATGGAATAGTATCTAAGTCGATAGTGACACCATGATTTTGTTTAATTAACTCTAAAGCTGTTTTTAAAATAGATAGGGTTTTTAATCCCAAGAAGTCCATTTTGATTACACCTGCTTCTTCGATCACTGAACCCTCAATTTGGGTAACCCACAAATCAGAATCTTTAGCAGTGGCAACTGGCATGATTTCTGTCAAATCACTTGGGGCAATGATAATACCTGCTGCATGTATCCCCGTATTTCTTATTGATCCTTCTAATCTTTCTGCTTCATGCAATACTGCAGCTCTTAAATCTGATCCCTTATAGATCTCTCTTAATTTTTTGACATTGTCTATATCTTCTTGTTGATAGCCTTCTTTTTCTTCTAATGATTTGTCTCCTTCTTTTTTAGTAATAGGAGCGTGCAAACATCTATTTAATTCAGTACCTGGTTTATCTGGAACCAATTTTGCTAATAAATTAGATTCAGTTAATGGCAAGTCCATTACTCTAGCCACATCTTTAATACTACTTTTTGCTGCCATGGTACCATAAGTAATAATTTGGGCTACTTGTTCTTTTCCGTATTTGTCCACCACGTAATCAATCACTTTTTGACGACCTTCATCATCAAAGTCCGTATCAATATCGGGCATACTCTTACGATCTGGGTTTAAGAAACGCTCAAATAGTAATTGATATTTAATAGGATCGATATTAGTGATACCAATACAATAAGCCACCACCGAACCTGCGGCAGATCCACGACCTGGACCCACAAATACATCCATTGCTCTACCTGCTTTGATAAAATCACTTACAATCAAGAAATAGCCGGCAAATCCCATGGTTTGAATGGTGAATAATTCAAAATCTATTCTTTCTCTAATTTCAGTGGTGATTTCGGGATACCTTTTATTGGCACCTTCCCAAGTGATATGTTTTAAGAATTCCCATTGATTCATATTGGCATCTTTATGAATCTGAAACTCTTTTGGTATGGGGAAGGCAGGTAGTAGAATATCTTTTTTAAGATTCAGCACTTCTACTTTATCTACAATTCTATTGGTATTATCTATAGATTCAGGAATGTCTTTAAACAATTCCTTCATCTCGTCTTGTGTCTTGAAATAGAATTCGTTATTCGGGAACTTGAATCTTCTATTTTTTATTTGCAATTCATCGTTTACAAAATCATCAAAACCAGGGGTGGATTGTTTTTCTCCAGTATTGATACAAAGTAAAATATCGTGTGCATTTGCATCATCTTCATTGATATAATGACTATCATTGGTAGCGATCACATGCACATTATGTTTTTTCGCAAATTTTAATAGGGTTTGGTTGATGGTTTCTTGTTCTGGAATTTGATGTCTTTGTAACTCGATATAATAATCTTCTCCAAATAAATCCAACCACCATTTAAACTCTTTTTCTGCAGTTTTTTCATCAAATCTTAAAATGGCTTGTGGTACATGCGCTCCAATACAACATGTAGTTGCTATGATACCTTCATGGTATTTTTCAATCAATTCCTTATCAATTCTTGGATACTTGCTATACATTCCCTCAATATAACCTAAGGAAGTAAGCTTAATTAAGTTTTGGTATCCAATCGCATTCTTGGCTAAAAGGACTTGATGAAAACGATCGTCTTTAACTTCTTTAGTAAAAGTTTTGATATGCCTATCTTTTACTACATAAAATTCACAACCAACAATAGGTTTAACGACCGGAGCCAAAATATCTTTCCCTTGATCGTCTTTGCCGATCACCTTTGTTTTTTTCCAAGCTTGACTTACAAAATTAAATGCACCAAACATGTTTCCATGATCCGTGATGGCCAGAGCTGGCATTTCATCTTGAATAGCCTTATTAAAAAGTCCATCTATGGATGCTGCTCCATCTAAAAGAGAATATTGAGTGTGTACGTGTAAATGTGAAAATTGAGGCATCTGGATTCTAGGGTAAGCAACAAATATCGTCAAAAAAAGGCGTTAAAATTGACCATTTTTTCCACTTTTTTCAACTTTGTAACTTATCTTGCCATTGATGCAGATTAAAAACTTTAATTATATATTATCTATTGCCAGTATATTGGTTATGGGCTCTTCTTGTACTACCATCAAATCCATTGGTAATAGTACAAAAAAATGGAGTAAAAATCTACAATCTAAAGTGACTCCCTTGGTTAAAAAAGACACCATTGCCCCAAAACCTGGAAATACTACCTTGGTTAAATTTTCTTTACCTTCTTTGAAAAGAAAACAACCAAAAATTAAAAAAATAAAACCCATAAAACCGGTAGTTGAAGATATAGTGACTACCCATACAAATACTGCAACAATTGAATTCTTAGATAATATTGCAGTGAAACCTGGCAAAATTTATTTAAGTAAAACCTCTGATAGTATTGATGCTGAACCTGCGGCTCCACTTGTCAAAGATAATTTTGAGAAAATGCCTGATAATTTATCAGATATTGAAAAAGCCAATTGGTTGCAGTTAAAATATTCTATTAAAATGGATATTGCAGTAGAAGAAATCAATAATATTCCTTTATTAACTAAAATTGACGAATGGTGGGGTACACCTTACTGTTTAGGAGGAAGTTCAAAAGGGTGTATTGATTGTTCTTATTTTACATTAGATGTAATGAAATCTACATATAATATCAATTTAAAACGTACTGCTGCAGAACAATACGAACAAAGCGAGAAAATTGATTGGGCAGATTTGAAGGAAGGAGATTTAATTTTCTTTAAGACAGAAGGCAGAAAGAATATTACCCATGTGGGTATTTATTTAACCAATAACAAATTTGCCCATGCTTCAACAAGCCAAGGGGTAACTATTAGTGATTTAACAGAATCTTATTGGCAAAAAAGATTGTATAGCTTAGGAAGAGTTGCTGCAGCTCCTGCGCAATAAATTATTCTACTACCGTTTTTACATAATATAATTGCTCAATAGCTTTCGCGAAATGATTGATGTCAAATGTAGATTGTTGAATCAGTCTTTTCTTGGGTTGAAAATCTAAAGGCATTAGACTCTCCATTTTTTCTTGATAATTAATATGGACAGGCAGATTAAATCCTTTGATACAGTTTTTCCATTCATACGTAAGAATTTTTTCTTTTGTATCATATTGTAAAACCAATTGTGGAATTTGAGTAGTTCTTAAATATTGATCAAATACTTTACTAAAGTTAATACCTGATTGTTGAGAGATGTAATTTTCTATTTGTTCTGTTGTAACAGTTTGGTGATAGAAGGTTTTATTTAAACCAATCATGATATTTCTAAAAACAACATCATCATTGATTGCTTTTCTGATAGTATGTAACATCACTGCTCCTTTTGCATACATATCTCCACTACCTTCTCTATTTATTCCATAAGGGCCAATAATCGGCTCGTCATTTTGAATTCTTAATCTTAATCCATAGGTATATTCATCTGCAGCTTTTTTCCCAAAATGATATTCAGTGTATAAAGATTCTAAATAACTTGTAAAACCTTCATGCACCCACATATCTGCAATATCTTTTGTAGTGATATTATTGGCAAACCATTCATGTCCACTTTCATGAATAATGATATAATCCCATTTTAATCCCCAACCAGATTTGGATAAATCAGTTCCTAAATATCCATTTTTAAATTTGTTCCCATATGCTACTGCTGATTGGTGCTCCATACCTAAGTGTGGACTCTGAACTAATTTAAATCCATCTTCATAAAAAGGATAGGGGCCCATCCAATATTCAAAAGCCTCTAGCATTTTAGGGACTTCTTTGAACTGAGCTACTGCTTTTGCAGAATCCTCTCTTAATACATAATAGGATAGGTCTAAATTTCCTTTTAATCCTTTATAGGTTTCTTTCCAATTCACATAGTCACCAATATAGGGAATGATATTGTAATTATTAATAGGATTTCTTACAACCCATCTTGACCAATTGTTTTGTTCTGTTCTTCCAGGACGACCATTACCAATTCCTTTTAAATTATTGGGTGTATATATATTTAATGCAGCACCAAAGTCTGGTTCATCTGATTGATGGTCTTTACAAGGATACCAAACAGAAGCTCCTAAACCCTGACAGGCAACAGATACCCATGGGTTGCCATTACTATCTTTTCTCCAAATCCATCCTCCATCCCAAGGTGGACGAATCGCTTCTCTTGGTTTACCATGATAAAATATCCAAAGTGAAAAATCAGTTTGAATGGGTATATTTTTTTGATGTTGAACCAATGCAATATTACCTTCTCTTTGAAAAGATACTTTTTCCCACTGGTTTTTTGTCCAAATTAAAACGCTATCGATGATCAAAGGTTGTTGTAAGTCTACTTGTATATTTTGAGATGTTTTTACAGCTTTTGCTTTCCAAACAACGGATCCTTCTATGGTTTTGTTATCTATGTTAGGGATTACTGAAATGTCATAGCTCTGAATATCAAACCAATCCCTGTTTTTATTTAAACTACCTCTTAAAGAATCCGATTCTTTAAATAACATTTGTGCATTTGTATTCACTGAAACCAGCGTGATACAAATCATTGGCAGTAAGCTTTTATAAAACATCCTAGTCATTTTTCAATTTATCTTTAAATACTTTTTCGAATTTTTCCAATTTAGGACCAATTACATATCTGCAGTATCCTTGGTTGGTATTATTGTTGTAATAGTTTTGATGATAGTTTTCAGCTGCATAAAACTTAGTAAAAGCTGTTACTTCTGTAATGATTGGTTTATTCCATGCACCACTAGCGTCTAAATCTTTGATATATTTTTCGGCTAATTGCTTTTGATGCTCATTATGGTAAAATACAGCAGATCTATATTGGGGGCCAATATCATTTCCTTGTTGATTAGGTGTGGTTGGGTCATGTGTTTTCCAAAAAACTGCTAATATATCATCCAAACTAATTTTAGTAGTGTCAAAAACAATTTGACAAACTTCTGCATGTCCGGTGTTCTTATCGCAAACCTGCTCGTAAGTTGGGTTTTCAATATGCCCACCACTATATCCACTGGTTACGGATACTACACCTTCTAACCTTTGATAAATAGCTTCTGTGCACCAAAAACATCCAGATCCTAAGGTGATTGTCTCTGTATTTTTCATATTGATTACTTGTTTTTTTGGGTTTTTAGGCTTTTGAGCGCATGCCATTAGAAAGGTAAAGCTCATAAAGATGAATAAACTGGTTCTTAATTTTTTCATATCATAAATTTAGACATTATTTAAACAAGTTGGAATAGATAAAAGTTCAAAGGCTGTTAATGTTTATTTAAGTAAATTTGCTGCCTATTCTATATTAATGCAGTTATATCCAGAAAATGCACTTCAACAACTAGAATTTGATAAAATCATCTCTATTTTATCCAACTCTTGTCAAAGTCCCATTGGTAAAGAAATGGTAGACGAAATGCGTATACATACTCATCCTAAGTATATTCAAACAGCATTAAGTCAAACCCAAGAATACAAATTCATTAAATCTGCCAATCAGTATTTCCCTTCGGACTTTGTGGTGGACATAAGGAAGGATTTAAAACTATTAGGTATACCTGGTGCACAATTAACCGGTGAACAATGGTTAATGGTGAGAAAATTAGCAGATCATATTCAACAAGTGTTCAGGTGGTTTGATGCAGAAAGAAAAGATGCTTTTGCTAATTTATATTTAATACTTGACGGCACTTATTATGAAAAACAAATTATCGATTCAATTGATGCCATTATTGATGAGAGAGGAAATGTTAAAGACAATGCATCAGAAGATTTAGCAAAAATTAGAACGCAGTTGTTCAAAACAAGACAAACCTTAAGAAGGGTCTTTGAAAAAGTAGTTGCCAAATTAGCAAAGTCTGGATACACCGCAGATATTGATGAGAGTTTTAGCAATGGTAGAAGAGTGGTCGCTGTATTCTCTGAATATAAAAGACAAGTAAAGGGATTTTTTCATGGAGAAAGTGATAGTAGAAAAACAGCATTTATTGAACCAGAAGAGACCATTGAATTAAACAATGAAATTTATTCCTTAGAACAAGATGAGGCCAGAGAGGTGCAAAGAATTCTTAGAGTACTTACTGCAACATTAGCACCTTATTCAAGCTTATTGTTAAACTATGCGCAAATTGTGGGTCAATTTGATTTTATCAGAGCAAAGGCATTATTAGCTATTGATATGAATGGTAATATGCCTCAATTGCAAAATAAAGCGAGTGCTCGTTTGATCAATGCTTATCATCCATTATTGTTTTTATATAATAAAGTATCTGGAAAAAAAACCATCCCAGTAAATATAGAATTAGACGATGATGCAAGAATTCTAATTATAAGTGGCCCCAATGCTGGAGGTAAGACTGTTTCTATGAAAACCCTAGGTTTGAATCAGGTAATGATGCAATCTGGGTTATTGGTTCCCATGAGTGAGTTGTCTGAAATGGGTATTTACAAACAACTATTTATTCAATTAGGAGATACACAAAATTTAGCTTTTGAATTAAGTACCTATTCAAGTCACTTGATGCACATGAAGCATTTTATTGAAAATGCCAATGGAAAAACTTTGTTTTTTATTGATGAATTGGGCTCAGGTTCTGATCCTCATTTGGGTGGGGCTTTTGCTGAAGTGATTTTGGAAGAGCTATCACATAGACATGCTCAGGGTATTGTGACTACACATTATTTGAACTTAAAAGTAATGGCCAATCACAATAAGGGTATTGTGAATGGAGCGATGCAATTTGATGAAGTAAAGTTGGAACCATTGTATCAATTGGTTATTGGCAAGCCCGGTAGTTCCTACACATTTGCCATTGCGGAAAGAATTGGATTGCCCAAACATTTAATTAATAGGGCTCGTAAAATGGTGGATACACATCATTTTGAATTAGATAAATTATTAAATCGAACCGAGCAAGATTTACAATTGGTTCAAAAAGAAAGAAAGGAATTGTTGAAGAAGATTAAGGAAAACGACCATCTTCAACAAGAGTTGAATAAAGTATTAGATAAAGAAAAGCATTTACAACAGGTTCAAATTCTCAGAGAGCAAAATAAAGTTGCCGAAGATAAGTTTGCTTACAATAAAGATATGGAGCGTAAGTTGAAGCAAATTGCCTTGGATTGGAAAAAGTCGGAGAAGAAAGAAGAGGCGATGAAAAACTTATTCAATTTATTGTTTAAAAAGAACGATGCTATTGTGATTAATAAATTGGCTAAAAAAGTAGATAAAAATTTTAAAGAAATTAAAGCGCCCATTGTTGTTGGTTCAACAGTAAAACTGAAGAAGAATTATCAAGTTGGCGAAGTGATGGAATTAAAAGGAAAAAGAGCAGTTGTAAAAGTGGGACAGATACCTATGAGTATTGAAATAGAAGATTTGATTGTGGTGGAGAAATTACCTGAAGAAGAAAATACCAAAAAAAGAAAGTCATGATAGTAGATGATTTAGCCTTATCGAGCAAGTATGCTTCTTTGCATCCAAGATTCAAAGCTGCATTTGATTTTTTAACAACGCAATCATTGGAAAATCTTTCCTTAGGTAAACATACAATTGATGGAGATAATATTTTTGCTATTGTGGTAAATGAGGAAGCTGTTCCAATGTTGGAATCTACCTCACAATTTGAATGTCATAACCAATATATCGATATTCAATATGTTTTTGGAGGTGTTGAAACCATTGGATATAAACATAGAGCAACCTGTGTAGAACCTAGAGGAGAATACAATGCAGAAAAGGATGTATTGTTTTTTGAAGATGCTCCTGATTTCTTTTTCAAACTATATCCTGGTCAATTTGGCATCTATTTCCCAGATGATGTTCATGCACCGATGATTGGTGAGGGAAAAATTAGAAAAGTGGTTATAAAAGTACTTTTTCAATAGTTTGGCACTATATTTGATGTTACAACATTAATTAAATTCTATTTTATGTCAGTTAAGCAAGTAGAAATGGTTTTAGCTCCAAGAGAGCCCCATTATGTAGGTGATGGATTTAGAGTTCATAATTATATCCCAAGTGGATATGGATTGACTATGCAAAGAATGGATCCCTTCATTATGTTGGATTATGCATCTAAGTTTCATTTTCCGCCAAGTCCCTATAAACCAAAAGGGGTGGGTGTGCATCCGCACAGAGGATTTGAAACAGTAACCATTGCCTATAAAGGAAGTGTTGCCCATCATGATAGTGGCGGAGGTGGTGGTGTGATTGAAGAAGGGGATGTTCAATGGATGACTGCTGCAAGTGGAGTTTTACATAAAGAATATCATTCAGAAAGTTTTAGTCAAACTGGAGGTGATTTTCAAATGGTACAATTGTGGGTGAATTTACCTGCAAAGCATAAAATGAATAATCCTTCCTATCAGGCAATTCAAAATAATTTAATGCCTAAAATACAAGTAGAGGGTGGATTGATTGAAGTGATTGCTGGTGAGTTCAATGGTCATAAAGGTGCAGCTTCAACTTTTTCACCAGTACATTTAATGAATGCAAAGTTAAATAAGGGTGGTAAAGCATCTTTAAGTTTTCCTGCACATTATAATACAGCTTTAATTGTGATTGAAGGAGAAGTGAAAGTGAATGGAACAGAAGAAGTTCCTTTGGATCATTTTGTTTTGATGGCAAATGATGGAGAAGATTTTTCAATTACTGCTTCTGTTGATAGCGTTGTATTAGTATTATCTGGAGAACCTTTGAAAGAACCTATTGCAGCACATGGCCCATTTGTAATGAATACAAGAGAAGAAATTATGCAAGCTTTCCAAGATTATGAATTAGGGAAGTTTGGTGTGTTGGAGGATTAAATTATTTTGATATAGATTTATTGATTAACCCTTTAATGGATAAATCTTCATCAATTAATGGCCAATGAATTCCATAGTTTGCTGGTGAAATCTCAAAATGATTTCTTTCTTCCTTGGTTGCATTAAGTAACTTTAAGGAGATATCTTTTAAATTAAATGAATAGTCAATTTCATTTACAGTAATCAATAATTTTTCTTCTGAAAAAGATACTGATTGGATGGTATTTGATTGTGCTAGGTTCATTTCTTTTCAAAATGTTTAGACCATTCTTCAACAATTAAATCAAAGTGTTGATAGATGATCTTTTTGATTTCTCTTTTAGTTGCTGGTGTAAAATTATAAGAAAAAGCTTCTTTAATTTCTATTTCTTCCATAATCAACCAAAATTTAGCTTGGATTTCTCCTTTTTGTACATGAACATGGATGGGTTCATTGTATTCATTTGAATAAAAGAATAGTCTCCAACCATAAATAAAAAGTATTGTAGGCATTTTATTTTAAACCTACTATATCTTCAAATTCAGTTTATTTC
>JAFMEV010000019.1 GCA_017856545.1 Chitinophagaceae bacterium | reverse complement strand
TTCTGTTTATGAAGCAGCGCGTATTGTTATTGTTGGTGTTTATTTCATTTTTATTCAATCAATCTCATGCACAAATAAAGTGGCAGTTGAAAGATTCAGTAATTAAATTTCCTTCTAATTTTAATTCTTGGATTGAAAGAAATGTAGGTAAGTATAATCCTTATAATGACCCCTTGGGCACTAGAATTCCTTCATTTCAACTTAAAGAAACAGGAGATTTTAATAAGGATGGTTATAATGATTTATGTATGGAATTATATCTTAGAGTATTTGATACAAATAATCCTCAAAATCCAAATAAATACCAAGATTCTTTAATGAATTATTATAAGGGAATTTTTATCAATCAAAAGAATGGAACATACTTACTAGATACTAATTACATTATTCAAGGTAGAGGGGCAATTTGGGATGGTGGTTTTGGAGATTTTAATGGAGATGGTTTAATTGATTACTACAATAACTGTGTTTATTATGAAGCAGATCCTAAATATCAGGATTTTACATTTTATAAATATTCAAATAAAACATATAGCCCAAGTCATGTTTATTTTAATAATGGCAAATCTTTTGATAGAATTGACCTAGATACAGTAGATATGAATACAACTAATAGTGATATAGTGGATATTAATAAAGACGGGAAAGATGAGATTATTGTAACAGCTGCGTCAAAGCTTATTTTATATCAATACGATTCACAGACAAAAAAATTCGTTAAAAAATTTAATAATGTAAATGAATTTATTAATAATAAATACGGAACTACAATTAAATTTTTCAACTTTAAAGAAAAAATTGATAATTCAATATTGCTTACATTGTCTCATAGTTTTACTCAAAGAAAAGAAGATTGGATGGTTGATATATTACAAATTAATCTAACCGATAGCTCAGTCAAAGTTAAAAATTCATTTAAACATCCTTCATATAAATTAAACGATGGTTCACTTGCAATGGCTGGAATTCCTGATACAAAAGGAACGTTTAAATACGAGGATTTAAATAAAGATGGTACTGAGGAATTAATTTGGTTAGGTTATTTTTCTTTTAATAATCCAATACCATCTGTATTTCAATCAAACGAAAGAATGGGTATTAATATAATTGAAAATAATCAACAGAATACCTCAAAGTATTGGAATTACGATACTACTGAAATTGGTTTTAGGGTTGGTGGATATATTGCTGATCTGAATGGAGATAAAACATCTGAAATTATATCTCAAGAATGGCTTGATAATAACAATAAATATTTTGCTTACTATTATTCACTTGATTCAGGCATGTATAATAAAAAATATATCGATCCAATCAATAAAAATATCACTATCAAAAAGAGTTTTCAAAAAAAGTTTCAAACATGGGCAAATGATTTTGATAAAAATGGAACAGCAGATATTATTATTTATGATCCAGACAATTTGACTAATAATTATATATATAAATCTATAGATTGTAAAGATCTGATTTCAAAACCCGTATTTAACACATCCAACTTTTCTATCTGTGGTAATGATTCTTTAAAGCTTACGATTTCAAATGTAAATAAGGGTGATACACTTAAATGGTTTTATGGAACAAAATCAGATATCACAAATGTTACTTCAAAAACATTTAATGATGTTACTAGTCTTTTTGTTACAAGAACAGATAGTATTGGATGCGTGAGCTCATCTGATACTGTACAAATTAAAAAATTCAATCTACCAGCTGCTCCAACTATCTCTCGTGACACAGCGAATAATTTAGTGTCTAGTGTAGCGTTTAATAATACTTGGTATAAAGATGCTAAAGCGATTACAGATACTACTCAAAAAATTAAACCAAGTGGTGCAGGATCATATACAGTGACCACCACCGAGAACGGGTGTGCAAGTAAAATCAGCAATGCTTATTATTATTTAGTTACAGATATAATTAAGTTGAGTGCAGAGGAGTTTATTAAATTAGCCCCTAATCCATTCCAAGGGCAACTCAATTTTGATTTTAATGTTAAAGCCTATCAAAAACTAAATGTTGAAGTATTTGAATTGACAACAGGTACTAGAAGGACTTCCCAACAGAATGTATTGCCGGGATCTATCCTGTCTTTTGGCTATTTAGCACCAGGGACTTATATCATTAAAGTAAGCTCTAATGATCAAAAGCTGTCACATCAGTTTAAAATGATCAAATTATAGTACTTCATGTAATTTTCTTCATTTAGTTCAAAATATTATTTAAATTACTAAGCCAATGAGCAAGCTGCTTGTTGGCTTTTTTTATTACAATTTTTTCTTATGAAACCATTAACCCGTTTTGCATTAGTATTATTAGTAAGTATTGCATGTCAACCTATATTGGCACAAGTAAGTGACAGTACTTTAAAAGGAATGTCATGGAGAAATATAGGTCCGAATAGAGGTGGGCGTTCTTTAGGTATTTCAGGAAGTAGTGCAAGAAAACTAGAATACTATTTTGGTGCTGTGGGGGGTGGTTTATGGAAGACCACAGATGGTGGTTTAAACTGGAAGCCAGTAACAGATGGGCAATTGACTAGTTCAAGTGTGGGTGCTGTTGCAGTGTCTGAATCTAATCCAGATATCGTATACATTGGTACAGGAGAGACAGAGTTCAGAGGGAATATCATGCAAGGAGATGGTGTTTATAAATCTACCGATGCTGGAAAGACATGGAAAAATATTGGTTTAAAAAATACGCAATCTATTTCTCGTGTAAGAGTTCATCCAACCAATTCTGATATTGTATATGTTTCTGCATTAGGACATGCATTTGGTCCGAATGAAGAAAGAGGTGTTTTCAAAACAACCGATGGTGGTAAAACCTGGAACAAGGTTTTATATATAAATGAAAAAGCAGGTGCTGAAGATTTAGCAATTGATCAACAAAACCCAGAAATTATTTATGCAAGCATTTGGGAAGTATATCGCACACCTTATAAAATGTGGGCTGATGTAGGTACTTCAGCTTTATATAAATCTACCGATGGTGGTGCGACTTGGAAAGTGATTTCAAAAAATCCTGGTATGCCGGCTGTCGTTGGAAAGATAGGCGTAGCAGTATCTCCAGCAGATGGCAACAGAGTATGGGCAATTGTTGAATCACCAGAGGGTGGTTTATATCGTTCTGATGATGGTGGTGCTAACTGGAAATTAGTAAACAACGAAAGAAAATTACGTCAACGTGCATTTTATTATTCTAGAATTGTAGCAGATCCAAAAGATAAAAACACGGTGTACGGATTGAATGTAAATTTTTATAAATCTACCGATGGTGGTGTGAGTTTTAAAACAGAAATCAAAGTGCCTCATGGAGACAATCATGATTTATGGATTGATCCAAATGATCCAATGCGTTTAGCAAGTTCTAATGATGGAGGTGGTACAGTTTCAGTCAATGGCGGTTTATCATGGACGGACGAAGATTATCCAACTGCACAATTGTATCATATTACTGTAACAAAAGATTTCCCTTATCAAGTGGCGGGAGCTCAACAAGACAATACTACTATTGCTTTACCAAGTGAAGATTATAGACATAGAACCCTAAGAACAAATTCATCTAAACCTGGTATAGGTTTTGCGTATGAAGTGGGCGGTGGAGAAAGTGGATATATCACACAGGATCCAAAAAATCCAGATATTTTTTATGCTGGTAGTCAAGGTGCTTTATTAACTAGAATTAATAGAATGACAGGACAGGTAAGAGATGTGCAAGTGTATCCAAGATTTTTCTCTGGAGAAGAAGCGAAAACCTTACCTGAGAGATGGCAATGGACTTACCCAATTGTTTTCTCTCCAGTAGATCCTAATGTTTTATTTACTTGTTCTCAGCATGTTTGGAAAACAACCAATGAAGGTCAAAGCTGGGAAAAAATTAGTCCAGACCTTACTTACAATGATTCTACTACATTGGGTGTAAGTGGTGGCGTGATTACCAGAGACATGAATGGACCAGAAATTTATGGAACTGTTTTTGCCTTAGCACCTTCTTATCATGATGTCAATATTATTTGGGCAGGTTCTGATGATGGCTTAATTCATATTACAAAAGATGGCGGAAAGCATTGGGATAATATTACGCCAAAAGATATGCCAAAGAATACTAGAGTAAGTATTATTGAAGCTTCTAAATTTAATGCAGGTACTGCATATATTGCAGCGAAGCGTTATCAAATGGATGACCGTACTCCTTATATTTGGAAGACCAATGATTTTGGAAAAACATGGACTAAAATAATTACAGGCATTCGTGCGGATGATTATGTACATGCTGTAAGAGAAGATATTACACGCGCGGGTTTATTGTATGCAGGTACAGAACATGGTGTTTGGGTTTCTTATAATGATGGAGGCAATTGGGAATCTTTGAGTTTAAATTTACCAGATGTACAAGTATCTGATGTACAAGTAACAGAAAAAGACTTGGTGGTTGGAACACATGGTAGATCTATTTATGTTTTAGATGATATTTCTCCAGTAAGAACTAAAGATGCTGGAATTCAAGCTGGGCTTCATTTATTTAAACCATATTATGCAGTTAGAACTGTTCAAAAAGCAGTATTCCAATATTATTTGGATAGCACTATTAAAGATTTAAAAATTGAAATCTTTGATGCAAAAAATAATTTAGTAAAAACATTTAATGGTGCTTTGCCAAAAGCTAAAAAAGAAAATGGCGAAGTGGATGAAGATGAAGACGATAGAAAACCGCAGCCGCCAACAATCAAGACTGGTTTAAATAAATTTGAGTGGGATTTAAAATATCCTGCTGCAACAAATTTTAAAGGAATGATTTTGTGGAGTGCTCCTGTGTATGCTGGACCTACTGCAGTACCAGGAAATTATAAAGTAGTGATGACTGCAGGTGGTAAAACAGTCAGTGAAAACTTTGAAATTAAAATGGATCCAAGGGTGAATGATGTAACTATTGCTGACATGCAAGAGAAATTTAATTTATCTATACAAATTAGAGATGAAGTAAGTAAAGCCAATGAAGCAGTGATAAAAATTCGTGCGATCAAAGAAAAAATAAATGAAGAGGCAAAAGCAAAAAATACAACTGTATCAAAAGCGAATCAAGCATTGATGATGGAACTATCTTCAATTGAAGAGAATCTTTATCAGGTGCGTAACCAAAGCTCTCAAGACCCATTAAACTTCCCTATTAAATTGAATAACAAATTAGCATCTCTAATGAGGGTGGTGGAGTCTGGGGATTATAAACCTACTGCTGGTTCATACAAGGTATTTGAGGAGCTTAAAGCAGAATTAGCATTGGAAATCAATCACTTAGATAAGGTATTGTCTCAAAAAACCATTAAAAAGTACTTATAAGTAAGGTAAAAACCCTACCTTTGATATATCATCAAGAAGCCTTTAATGGCTGCCAACCGAGAGAGTCGAACTCCGCGGTGGTAAAATCGATGAGGACTTACTGTCAAAAGCAAACGTAATTTCCTTGTACATTTTTCTTGGTGTGAAATTTTAACCATTAAAACTTCATGCCATGTCGGATTCAAAAAACAAATCATTATCTACTACAGACAAACTGTTGGTAGAATTGAACAGTAATGCATTATTATTTGCAACAAATGGTAAGCGCATTTATAACTTAGTTGTAAAAGAGCAAAGCACTGCTTGTATTCAAGCAAGCGTTTATTTTGAATATCTACACCGAAAATTTGAGTGTGATTTAATTTTACAATCCAATCAAATCTCTTTAACTGCTTTAAGCCCTAGCTTGTTGACACCATCTGGTTTATTTAAAGTTCAATCAAGTGCTTTATCTGGAGCGGACTATTTAAACAATCTTGGTATCATTACCCAAAAAGGTGATGAAGCAATTGGCTGGTTGATCATTGATATTATTAATCATTTCAATGCTTGTCGGCTCAAACCTAGAAATGGCAAGCAATTCCGTTCCCAGTTGAATTAGTTTACCTTTTATGGAAAAAACGATCTAGATGTACATTTAAAACAAAAGCACCCATTGTTTTGTTATAATTTTGCATACTATCATGATTGGACATCGTTTTTTACCATTTAATCCTAAAGAGCAAGGAAAGACCAAGTTTGAACAATTACTCGATTTGTTCACGCAATTGCTTACCTATACCAATGGGGATGCTTCCGAGGCATTGGATTGGATGAATCAATTAGATCGTCAACACAATTTAACCGACAAAGATTATGGTATCGGTGATTTTATTGAAGACCTAAAGCAGAATGGTTATTTAACAGAAAACCAACAAGATGGTAGTTTTAAAATTACTGCTAAGTCTGAGCAGACCATTCGTAAAAAAAGTTTAGAAGAGATTTTTGGAAAATTAAAAAAATCTAAACAAGGCAATCATCAAACCAATAAGCCTGGTCCAAGTAGTGAATTAAATCCAGATACACGCGCATTTCAGTTTGGCGATATGCTAGAACAAATTGATTTTACAGAGAGTATTCGTAATGCGCAGATAAATAGAGGGGTGGATACATTTAGCATGCAAGAAGAAGATTTGATGATTAGAGAGAGTGATTTTAAAACTCAAACTTCTACTGTTTTAATGATTGATATTTCTCACTCCATGATTTTATATGGAGAAGATAGAATTACTCCTGCTAAGAAAGTAGCGATGGCACTTTCGGAATTAATTACGACTAAATATCCCAAAGACACATTAGATATTGTGGTGTTTGGAAATGATGCATGGAGTATTGAAATCAAAGACCTCCCTTATTTACAAGTGGGGCCTTATCACACTAATACGGTTGCTGGATTAGAGTTAGCGATGGATTTATTGAGAAGAAGAAAAAATCCCAATAAACAAATTTTTATGATTACCGATGGTAAGCCAACCTGCTTAAAAATTGGTAAGAAATATTATAAAAATAGTTTTGGCTTAGATAGAAAAGTGGTGAATAGATGTATAAATCTTGCGGGTCAGTGTAAGAAATTAAAAATTCCCATCACTACTTTCATGATTGCATCCGATCCTTACTTGCAAAATTTTGTACAAGAGTTTACAGAGATGAATAATGGAAAAGCTTTTTATGCTTCATTAGATAAACTAGGTGCTTTCTTGTTCAATGATTTTGAAAGTGGGAAAAGAAAAACACTTTATTAAAAGACATTTAAAGACTGATAATGAATATTGAAAAAATTACGACACTGGGTCAATTAAAGAAAAGCGGTTATATCTCTAAATCAATTAAAGATGAGGTAAGGGATAATCTTATTAAAAGTATTCAAGAAAAAGAGAATCCTTTTACAGGTATTATGGGATATGAAGACACTGTTATTCCAGATACAGAAAGAGCTATACTGAGTAGACATAATATTTTGTTTTTAGGATTAAGAGGTCAGGCGAAGACAAGAATGGCTCGTCAAATGGTGGACTTATTAGATGAATACATTCCAGTGGTGGCAGGCAGTGAAGTAAATGATGATCCTTTAAAACCCTTTAGTAAATACGCCATTGATAAGATTGCGGAGTTAGGAGATAAAACCCCTATTCAATGGTTGCACCGTTCTGAACGTTATGGTGAAAAATTAGCAACACCTGATGTAAGTGTGGCAGATTTAATTGGTGATATTGATCCTATTAAAGCAGCTAATCTTAAATTAAGCTTCTCTGATGAGAAAGTAATTCATTATGGAATTATTCCTAGAAGTAATAGAGGCATTTTTGTGATCAATGAATTACCTGATTTGCAAGCCAGAATACAAGTGTCTTTATTCAATATTTTACAAGAGGGAGACATTCAGATTCGTGGCTTTAAATTAAGAATGCCATTAGATATTTTATTTGTCTTTACTGCTAATCCGGAAGACTATACCAATAGAGGTAGTATTGTTACTCCATTAAAAGATCGTATCCAAAGCCAAATATTAACGCATTATCCAAAAAGTATCGAAACTTCTTTATTGATTACAGAACAAGAAGCGAAGATCAATGATGTGCAGAAAAAATTAGTTAACATAAGTGATTTGATAAAAAGATTGGTAGAGCAGGTTGCTTTTGAAGCTAGATCTAATGAATATGTAGATAAGAAAAGTGGTGTGAGTGCAAGATTAACCATTGCTGCATTTGAAAATGCAGTGAGTAGTGCAGAACGAAGAGCCATCATGCATAAAGAGAAGAATACGCAGGTTTGGATAAGTGATTTAACGGGCATCATTCCTTCCATAACTGGAAAAATTGAATTAGTCTACGAGGGTGAACAAGAAGGTCCATATGAAGTGGCATTAAACTTATTAAACAAGTCTATTCGTAATCAGTTTATTCAATATTTCCCCAATCCTGAATTAACTAAGAAAAGAAAGACCAATAAAAAAGCAACCGAAGAGCCAGTTGTTGAAAATCCATACAAACTGATTACAGCATGGTTTGATGCGGGAAATCAGTTGGACTTATTATTGGATATGAAGGATGCAGATAAAATTGCTGCTTTATATAAAGTAGATGGTTTGTACGGTGTAGTTAAAAAACACTACCCTCATGCAAACGAGAAGGAATCAGCTTTATTAATGGAATTTGTTTTACATGGATTGGCAGCATTTTCTATGATCAATAAGAAAATGATTGATGGTAAAATTGAATTTAAAGATTTAATGGGAAGCATTATGAACCTTGGCAATATGGGGTTTGGAGAGGATGATTTTAATGAATCTGATTATCAATAGTTAAATTCTATTGATTAAAATTATCATTTATTCATATAAACAAGACCTGCAATACTGATCAAATAGAGTACCAATACGATGATTGAATCTACACCCATTCTTAAGTATTGTTTTTTGGAATGATAATACATGCCTATCAAGTAAACAAAGGTAAGTGCAATGCCCACCCAAATAAGGTAAATATCTGAAGGGCTAAAATAGCCCAAAAGGCTTTCTCCACTTATTATTGCAGCCATTAATAACAATAAGGCTAAAAAAGAATTTCCACCAAATATATCACTCATTGCCATTTCATAATCTCTGATTTTTGCAGAGGCAATACCTGTAGATATTTCAGGCAATGCGGTACACAAAGCCAAAATGGTACCACCAAATACTACGCCACTTAATCCCCATCTTTTACTAAGTATTTCACCAGACATTTCTAATCCAATACCTGCAAATAACATGACCAATGATCCTATGAAAATGATGATGATGGCTGATGCTACTTTTTTATTTTTATGAATACTGATAGGCTTTACAATAGTTGAGATAATGGGACTTGGTTGAAATGTTTGAATATTGGTTTTGGCTTGTTTTTTTATTTGATGCGTATTATATAATTTTTTGGTCCAAAAAATAGATACTAACCAGATGATAAGACAAAGCATTTCAAAGCTATATTTCACTGGAACCTTAATGGTGGATGCATTATAGTAACCTAATAATAAAACAAGTAAAATTACAATTACAGTAATGCCTTCAATTTTTAAAATATTGGAATGACCCTTATTGGTTAAAGGTGCTTTTCTACCAACTCCAAAAATATCTATCAATACCAATACGACTGTTTGAATAGCAATGCCACCCAATAAATTACTCACAGCAATGACATATTCGTGCTTGTATGCTGCAGATGCAGTAATCGCTATTTCTGGCAAATCTGCAATAATGGCAAGAAACAACATGCCGCCTATGGCTTCTCCCCAGCCGTAATGATGAACCACAACATCAACTGCTCTTGCTAATTTTACTCCAAAGATCCAAATAAGCAAAGCGCATGCTATAAATAAACCACCCAGAATATAGTTATTATAAAGGATCATAGAATAATTTAAAGAAGGATACCATCTGGATCCTATTCACTTATATATTGTTTAATTCAAAACAAAGATTCAGTTTCCTAAGTTAATTTATTATTTTTACAATATCATTATATATCACTTAATTCAAGAAGAATGAGCAATTTGCATTGTTATATCAACAAACAATTTTTACCTATTGAAAAAGCGGGTGTTTCGGTTACTGATTTGTTGGTACAAAGAGGCTACGGCATTTTTGATTACTTGCGTGTAGCTGATAACAAGCCTTTATTTTTGGAAGATCATTTAGAGCGTTTTTATAATTCTGCGAACATGATGCGT
The DNA here is from genome assembly GCA_017856545.1 of Chitinophagaceae bacterium. Lineage (GTDB taxonomy): Bacteria > Bacteroidota > Bacteroidia > Chitinophagales > Chitinophagaceae > Sediminibacterium. The sequence continues at coordinate 13,312 of JAFMEV010000019.1, read as the reverse complement.
CTTCAAGTAAAAGAAACCAAAGAAGAGGTTTTGAAGATTGTTCACGAATTAATTAAAATGAATCATCTAGGTTATAGTGGTATCAGATTAATTATTAGTGGTGGTGATTCTGCTGATGGATATACTATTTATCAACCTAGTTTATTAATCATCCAACAACCTTTAGCAACTCCTCCAGATAGTTTAAACTTACAGGGAATTCGTTTGGCTAGTTTTGATTACCAAAGACAATTACCAAGGGTGAAAACTACAGATTATTTAATGGCTATTCATCTACAACCCTGGATGAAAGAACAAGGAGCAGATGATATATTGTATTATAGTAATGGAATTGTTAGAGAGTGCCCAAGATCAAATTTCTTTATGATAAAGAACGGCACATTGATTACTGCTGTTGACAAGATGCTTTTGGGTATTACCAGAAAGAATATTATAAAAATTGCAACTGAAAATAATATACCAGTAGAAGAAAGAGATTTTACTGTAGAAGAATTAAAAACTGCGGATGAAGCTTTTATTACTAGCTCTACAAAAAGAGTAACTTCTGTAAGGCAAATTGACGATTATGTATTGCCTGCTATTACTGAGCAATCAATTGCCTTTAAATTATTTGCTTTATTGAAAGAGAAAGAACTTAAATAGTAGTTTCTTTTAGTTTAACCTTGGTAAATACTTGCAAGTGTGGTAGTGCTAGCACCGCAATTCCTATAAATAATAATGGAAGAAAATGTGCCATATCAAGGGTTTGAAGGGCATATTTAATGAATAGTCCAATACCTATCCAGGCTAATAGTGAATAAGGTAAAGCCATATAAAGCAGGCTTAGCCAGCCTTTGATGGTATTCTGTATGTCGAACTCTTGTCTGATCTTGTCAAAAGACAATATGGAGTGCCAGATCCCAAAATAAAATGCAAAGCATAACCAAAGCGGTAATGCTAAATTGATAATATTTAAACAGCCAATTTGAATTACTGCGTAAAAGAAATTGATAGGCTTTGTAAAAAAGAATTTCCAACTAAAAAATAAAATAATATGTATGATTATTAAGCTGGCTTGTGTAATTGGAAAAATAGTTTTTGCTATAGCATAAAATTTTTCTGCTTCAATTTTTGATTGACCTAGTAGCATAAAAATTTCAATAGCACTATGAATATTCTTGCTCAATAAAAAAAGAATCCAGCTTAAGCCCAATAAAAAATACATTAATTGATGGAGCTTATTTTCTGCTTTTCCAATCCAGTCTATTTCTCCAAAATGATAAGCTGTTAATGCAATGAAAATCAAAATAGCTAAGGTGGGAAGATAATACCATATCAAAGCATATATAGCCATGTTGGAGAAGTACTTTCCAAAAAATACCAATGTGTGTCTCATACCTTGAGTGTTTTGTATTTTTTTATCAATAAAAAAATCTAAAGCTCCATGTGGTATGCCTAAAACAAAAAGAACAATCAATAATAAGTTTACTTGATTATTGAAATTAATGGGATACAAATGATTGATTACAATCAATAAGCCACCTATAAGAAGTAATATTATCCTTAGACGTAATTGCATAAAGGAAGGGTAAAAAAAATAGGGCGAATAAAAATATTCGCCCTACTCAAACCAAAATTAATTATGCAGCTTTTCTGCTCAATGCATAAATAACTAAACCAAAACCAATTTTGTTTACAGCATCACCGATGTTGTAAATGATATTCATATCTAAACCAATGTTTGCAAATCCTGCATACCATTGTCCATCAGCTGTTCCGATTAAATATCCTAAAGGATAGATAGCCCAACCAACTAAAATGAACCAACCTAATGCTGCGTTTGCAGATGCTACTGCAGATCCTGCACTTGTTGCTAATTTCTTAACATCGCCCATCCATACTTCATATACAATGTAGAAGTATGCAATAGCACTTACAGTACCCCAGATAGTAGCATTACCTAAACCAGCTTCTCCAACGTAACCAGTTACTAACATTACTACAGAAGCTAAAATCATCTTCCATAATAAGCTTGAAGTACCGCCAGCTTTTTTGGTAATTAAATAGAATTCAACACACATTAAAGGCACTGTCAATAACCAATCTACATATCTGAAGAATGTAGGAGAGTCATGTGTTTCAGCATAGTAGCCTCTCATGTAATAGTAGTGAACCGCAGCAATGAATGTGATTAACCCCGATACTAATACCGACGTTCTCCATTCTTTACTAGTGTTGCCTACTTCAAAAAAGAAAAATACAGCGGCAGCCATCATAGCCATGGTGCCTACAAAGAAAGTAAATGAAACGTAGTCTGTCTTTGCGATAGACGTAGTTGCATCTAAAAGGAATAAATGATCCATATTGTGGAGTTTTGGTGAACGTTTTTTAGCACCACCAGTCACTACATTTTTCGTTACAGGTGCAAACAATCAAACAATTAACATTTAATTTACATTAATTGTTTATGCAACCAATGAATTTTTTGTTAAATTTTTTTATCACCAAGGTTCAACAATAATTGGTCTAAAATTGCCCCGAATGGAGCTTGTTTGTGTAATTTATTCTTACTAACTACTTGATAGATAGTCGATAAGATTTATTGTAATTTTTACACTAAGTAGGTCCTAAAACAACAAAGTCTGCCATAATTGGCAGACTTTGTTGTTATCTAATCTATTGTTAAACAGTCAGTTATGATTTTAACATTTTTTGAAAAATTATTGTTTTTTTATTCTCATATTTTTAAAACGAACCACATCTCCATGACCCAAAAATCCAATATGCCCTGTGGTTTTGGTAAGGCCTGGATGGTCAATATGATCAGCTGTGCCATTTTTGGTTACTTCTTTTAAATCTACCTCATTAATTACCGTTCCATTTAAGGTCACTTTAATTTTTGACCCCTTGATGGCAATTTCTTCTTTGTTCCATTCGCCCGTAGGCAATAAGTAGCCTCTCTTGGCAGCAGCAATACCATATACAGAGCCATGATATTGATATGGTTTTAAGCCGCTGTAAATTGGCGCTTCATTATCTAAGACTTGTATTTCCATTCCAACATAGGCTGCATCACCTGTTGGTGGAGTTCTTATACCAATACCGTTATTAGCACCTGGGGTTAACTGAAATTCAAATCTGTAAATAAAATCTCCGTATTCTTCTTTGGTATACAGGTTTCCTCCACTTCCATTATCTGGTACAACAACTAATGCACCGTCATTGATAATGTATCCTGCAGTATTGCCCATCCACTGATCGATATTGGTACCATCAAATAAGTTTACAAAACCTTCTTTCTTTTCTTCCTCAGATAAATCAACTGCTTTACCATCTGGCAATTCTCTTATATATAAATTTCTATAAGCTACATAAGTACCATGTGCCTGTAATTCGATTTGTTCTTTAATAAATATGGGTAAATTTCTATCCCAAAAATTTTCTAGTATTACATTGTCCGTTACTAAAACACCATTAAGATATACGGTTACCTTGTCTCCTTTCATGATAATATGAAAATTATTCCAAGAACCAATTGCATTATCAGCAACTACCAATGGTTTACTTTGATTTTTTTGATTATTGTATAAACCTCCTGAACCAACTTGTGCTCCTACTTCTCTTCTGCTGGTATCCCAAATTTGCACTTGAGGAGTGCCTCTTAAATAAATGCCCGCATCACCTTGTGCTGTAATTTTCCAATCAACATACATTTCAAAATCACCGTATTTCTTTTCAGTACATAAATTATCTCCATGACCAGTAAATACTAATAAGCCATCTTTTACTACCCAATCATTCACCATCTTTGCATCTGCTTTTGCTTGCATTACTTTTAATGCAGAATCTGTTTGTTTATTTCTATATACTGGATTTCCAACAAGACCTTTCCAACCTGTTAAATCTTTACCATTAAACATAGATACAAATCCATAATCATAAGGAAGCTTTCTTAAATGCGCCTTTAACTTAGTTACTAAAATAGTACTATCTACACCGCTAATTAAAGGCAAGGCTTTTTCAAGTGCTTCTCTTACAATAGATCCTTTAATAGACATGTCTGCTAAAGCCAATCTAGTTACTGCTAAAGCAGCTTCTTTATGGACAGCAGTATTGTCTAAATATTTACTAGCAAACATAAAGCTTCCAAAACCTGGCAGTTTTGCAGCTGCTGCAATAATTCTTTTTTGTTCAATTGGATTTTTAGCTAATTCCATTTTGTCTTGTAAATCCAATAGTTTTTGAACATCATTTTTTGTAGAAGCTTCAACTACTGTATGTTCCTTTATGGAAGGCAGTGTATTATTTCTTTCATTAGTGATGGATGCTTCTGTTAAAAGATTCAATTCATCCTGAATGGCAATCTTCGCATAAGTTGATGATGCTTTTCTTTTTTGCTTTAATAATTGTTTTGCAAAAGCTGCACGCTTATCTCCATTAGCAATTTGATTTACATAAGCATGCAAAGCATAGGTTGCCTTTGTTTTTTGAGCGGTATCATCTAATAATTTAAAAAAGGCTTTCCATTCTGAAGCTTCCCAATTATTCATGGCTGCTAATGACGCCGTTGCTTCGGTTGTTTTTTGATAAGGGAAAACCTGAATGGTACTTGTTATATTAGTTTGTGCAAATGACTGAATGATGATCAGTAAGCAAATTCCAGTGATGTATAATATTTTTTTCATGTAATTTTTTTTAATGCTTTTAAATTGTCCAAGGTCCACGCATAGGCGGGTTAATTAAATAATTTGCTTCTGCATCGTCAATGAATACTTGATTCACTGGATCGAATTTTAAGCTTCTTCCTAATTGTAATGCAATCTTACCCATATTTATGATGGTACAAGATCTAAAACCATTGGATTCGTTTAAAGCAAATGGTGTTCTGTATTTTACAGAATCTAAAAAATTAGTCACCTGTGGTTCTGGATCAGGCATCATGGCTAATTTTTCTTTTAGATTAGGGATATCTGATTTAAAGCCATTAAATAATTTTCCTTTTGGACCTTCGATATATGCAGCATTTGGATCTTTTGCTTCTCCATCTAAAATAATTTTACAACCATCTTCATAAGTGTAAGTGATTTTTCTAAAAGTTCCACATGCATCAGGATGCTGTTGTTCTGCATCCACTTCAACCAACACAGGACTTGTGTGATCCTTACCTAAAAAATATTGAATTGGGTCAAGATAATGTTGTCCCATATCTCCTAATCCACCACCATCATAATCCCAGTATCCTCTAAAGGTTTGATGAACCCTATGTGCATTGTAAGGCTTATACGGAGCAGGTCCTAACCATCTATCATAATCCAATTCTGCTGGAACTGTTTGTGTTTCCAAATTGGTTTTACCCACCCAATAAAATTTCCAATCAAATCCAGTGGTCTTACTTACAGTAACTGTTAATGGCCATCCTAGTAAGCCTGAGTCTACTAATTTTTTAATTGGCTTTACAGTAGTGTTCATGCCATAAAAATTATCTTCAAATCGGAACCAGGTGTTTAATCTAAACATACGCCCATATTGCTTCACAGCTTCAACAACGCGCTTTCCTTCTCCAATAGTTCTAGTCATAGGTTTTTCACACCAAATATCTTTTCCAGCTTTTGCTGCATCCACGGCCATGATTCCATGCCAATGAGGAGGTGTTGCAATATGAACAATATCTACTTCTGGTAAACTCACTAATTCTCTATGATCACTAAATGTTTTTACACCACCACCAATACTTTTAGCTACTTCGGATAAATGTCTTTGGTCTACATCGCAAATTGCAACCACTCTTGTTCCTGCATATGGGATATGTCCACGACCCATCCCCCCCACACCAATGATTCCTTTAGTGAGTTGATCACTTGGTGCTAAAAATCCTCTTCCTAATACATGTCTTGGAACAATAGAGATTCCTGCTGCAATAGTTGCTGCATTTCGAAGAAAACTTCTTCTACTATTGGATGTTGTTTTTTTCATTGTTGATATAATGTGTTGATTAATTATTTTTATTTCTAATAGCCATTCCTTTTCTTGTTCCGATGTGAACGCCATTCTCAATAGTTATGGCACCATTTACTAATACGTATTTAAAACCTTTAGCATATTGATGAGGGTTGTCATAAGTGGATGCATCGCCTACTTCGTTTTCATCAAATACAACCATGTCTGCGATATATCCTTCTTTGATCAATCCTCTATCTACTAGATTAAATTTATTAGCAGGTAAAGAAGTCATTCTTCTAATTGCTTCTTCTAAACTAATCACTTTCTCTTCTCTAACATATTTTCCTAATACTCTAGAATTGGTACCATATGCTCTTGGATGTGGTTTGCCTGCACCCATAACTGCGATACCTGCATCACTTGCAATCATATTGAATGGATATCTCATAATATTTTTTACATCTTCCTCGCTCATGCCATGATATACCATTTGAGCACCACCTTGTTCCATCATTTGCACAATGGTTTCAGCCTCTGCATTTTTATTATGCTTGCCACCTCTCATTAAATTAATTTCTTCAATACTCTTTCCATTATATGTTGAGTCTGCTTTGTAATTGGCTACAACTGCATAACTAAAATGTTTTAATCCTCTTTTCTTTATAATACCAATACTATGCGCTTTTACACGTTCTCTGATTGCTGGATTTTTCAATCTTGCCATAATGGAGTCTTGGCCATCTGATAAAACATCACTAGGTAACATTACACCCAAGTTGGTACTACTTGCTGTGTATGGATATTGATCAATCGTTACATCAATGCCTTCTTTTCTTGCATTTTCAACAAGAGGTAAAGTTTCTTTACTTCTTCCCCAATTATTTTGACCACTTACTTTAAAATGTGAAATTTCTACAGGGATGTTGGCAGCTCTTCCAATATGAATTGCTTCGTTTACTGCATCTACTACTTTATCTTCTTCGTATCTTATATGAGATGAGTAAACTCCACCGTTAGCTGAAATTACTTTTGCCAATCTCACTACTTCTTCAGTGGGCGCATAGGTTCCAGGAATATAAATTAATCCAGTGGACATGCCCACAGCACCATCCTGCATTGCTTTTTGTGCTAAAAATTCCATTTTCACCAACTCTTCTTCTGTTGCATTTCTATTGGCAGTCCCCATGACTTGTTTACGAATATTATTATGCCCCATTAAAGATGCGATGTTGATAGAAGTACCAATGGAATCAACTGTATTAAAATAAGTATTTAAATTATCTGCACTGCCGCCGCAGTTTCCTGTAATAACCGTAGTTACGCCATCATAAATAAAATTACCTGCTAATGGATTTCTGCTTTCACCACCTTCCACATGTCCGTGCACATCAATAAAGCCTGGTGCAACGATTAAACCCTTAGCATCAATCGTTTTTGTTGCTTTCCAATTTTTTAATTGTCCAATGGCAATAATTTTATTTTTGCTGATGGCGATATCTTTATACTGCCATTGATTACCAGTGCCATCCATTAGTTTACCATTCTTAATAATTAGATCGGCTTCTTGTGCATGTATGGCTGTATACACAAATAGTACAGCAGCGCTTAATAGAATTTTTTTCATGGAATAAATTGTCTCTCAATTTACTAAATACTATGTATAAATTTCTTACATTAGAGATGAAATGTTGAAACACTTTTTATATGCTAGCTTTTTGCTTATTGGCTTTTTTGCCTTGACAACCTCTTGTGGCAAAAAATCAGCGGCCATTGCTACAAATGGGTCCTCAGACTTTGCTACCCAACTGATTGACTCTTCTTTAACCCATAACGTCATCTATGTTTATGATGAGGTATACTCTTTGGAAACTAGATATTATGATTCTCAGAAACAATTGGTTAAAACAGTCAAGTACGACGATATTGTTCGTTGTGTAATTTACAATGTGCAATCCAAGGACGCTATGAAGTTAAGGTCTATTGAATTAGGCCTTCAATAGAACTTCGTCAAGTGCTTTACTAAAGTCAATGGCATTTTTTTCTGAAAACACAATGGGGGGCTTAATCTTCAACACATTATTATATGGTCCATCGGTACTGATTAAAAACCCTTTATTTTTAAGTGCCTCCACCAACTGATTGATTTCTTTTCCCAAAGGCTCTTTTGTGGTTCTATCTTTTACCAATTCCACACCAATGAACAAGCCCTCGCCTCTAACATCGCCAATAATAGTATGCTTGGACATTAAAGTCTTTAGTGACTCAAGCAAAACCTTTCCAACTTTCCATGCGTTTGTTTGTAAGTCTTCCTCTTGAATAACTTTTAAAACTGCTGCACCAGTAGCCATGGAAACCGGGTTGCCCCCGTAGGTATTAAAAAACTCAATTCCGTTGTTAAATTTTTCAGCAATTTCTTCTGTCATTATCACAGCAGCAAGTGGATGTCCATTTCCAATAGGCTTTCCCATTACAACCATATCGGGCATTACATCTTGTAATTCAAATCCCCAAAATTTAGAGCCCACTCTTCCAAAACCAACTTGCACTTCATCTGCAATACAAATACCACCTGCAGCTTGTACAATTGAGTACACTTCTTTTAAATAATTTTTAGGCAAGGGAATTTGTCCACCAACACCTAGTAAGGTTTCACAAATAAAGGCAGCAGGTTTTTTGTGATGGTTTTTTAATTCATTCACAATTGCTGCAACCGATGCTGCATACGCTGTACCTGCCTCACCATTATTGTTTTGATAAGGACCTCTGTAAACATCTGGGTTCATGGCTTTATGCACCCAGGGCATTTGTCCAATGCCATTTGGTTTATCAAATTTATAAGGACTAATCTGTATGGTGGTAGTAGATGTTCCATGATATGCATGATCTAATACAATCACGTCTTCTTGACCAGTGACCATTTTACTTATTCTAATGGCTAAATCATTTGCCTCTGAACCACTATTGGTAAAATAACAAACCTTTAAATGTTTTGGCAAGGTTGCTAAAAGCGCTTCCGCATAATCAATAATATGATCGTTTAAATATCTTGTATTGGTATTGAGTGTTGCAATTTGTTTTTGCATGGCCCTTGCTACCACAGGATGACAATGTCCTACATGACTCACATTATTTACGCAATCTATATAAGTATTCCCCTTGTCATCATATAAATATTGTAATGCCCCTTTATCTATTTTTAAATGTGTTTGATAACTAATGCTTAAATTTTTCCCAATATGTTTGTGTCTTTTTTCTTCAATTTTTTGATAAGAGTCATTTAGGTGAATTATTCCAGTATAATTACAGGCTTTTCTAAATGCATCTTCAGCTTTTATTGGATTGATTTCTATTAATTGATAAATTAATTGCCAAGCTGGTTTTTCTGTAATGAAATGATGCGCATTGTCTGTTGATAAAGATGCATTGTATGCAGATTGTGTGAGACTAATGCATAATCTTGCTGCAATTAAATAATATAAAATGCTTAATTCTTTTTCTTCTAAGGGAAATGATGAATGATAACCCTTTACTACTGACTCTGCAACTGCTAAGGGGTCACTGCTGCCCAACATTGCATAGGTACATGCTACAGCAAGATTGTTAATGGTAGCCGAATATACCATGTCTCCAAAATCAATCAACCCTACAATTTCATCATCTTTAACTAATACATTATAATCATTTGCATCATTGTGTATGTAACTATGTCTAAAAGAACTTAATGTTGGAAGAACAACTGTTTCAAACTGCAATAAAAAATAATCAACCAATCTTCTTCCTTCATGTGATTGAATATGCTTTAATTTTTGATGCGCATCTCTTGCAGTACTGATATCCCAAGTATAATGTCTGTGCATACTTGGATGTTTAAAGTCTTTCAAAGAAGCATCCATCTTGGCTAAAAACTTTCCTAAATTTTCATGCAGGCTTGAATGATCATGTGGGACATCTACCCAAAATTGACCATCTAGATAATTTAATATTCTGCAATAATAAATTTTACCTCCTTCTTCAATAATGGTTAGTGCTTCTCCCTTTTTATTGTTGATATAGTATTGAAGCTGATCCGCAATGGGACTATTTCTAAGATGAGCAATTATTTTTATTTGTGCATCTATAAAATCTTTATCATGTTGCTCTCCAGCAATTTTTAAAATATATTTTTTGTCTACACTTTCTGTTAATATAAAATTCAATTCATCGTATCCATCCAATGATGTTGCTTTAACAGTTAGTTCATAGTGAGCTTGAACTATTTCTTCAATAACAGTATTTGTAAATTTCATTTTATTTAATAAAATCATTCATAATTTTTGCAGTCTCTAAAGGAGCTTCCTCCATTGGAACATGACCCACCCCTGGAAGAACAAATGCAATACTTCCAATTATATCTTTCTGAAAAAGATAGGCATATTGACTATTAATTAGTTGATCTTTTTCACCAAAAATAATCAGTGTTGGCTGTTGTATATCTTTAATTTTTTCTGATTCTTGTTCTAGTTCATTTTTAAAAATACTTAAGGCTGCTCTTCTGTTTCCCTCTGCCAATAATAAATCATGATATCTTGTAATTCTTTCTTCTGTCACCAGGCGCTTATCAGCAAAAGCATCTTCTAAACTTTTTTTAACTAAAATTTTTGGAGTTACAAATAATAATAAATTGTTTATGATGGGAATTCTCGCTAAGGTAAAACCAAGCGATCCTTTTTCATTTAACTTAGGGTAACCGCTAGCATCAATTAATATTAATTGATGTACTTGTTTTGGATAAGCTAATGCAAAGTGCCAAGCAATTCCTCCCCCCAATGAATTTCCCGCTACAATACACTGTTTTATATTTAGCTCTTTTAAAAATGCGTATAAAAATTGGCTATAGTATTGATAACTATATTCGTTTTCTGGGTTAGGACCTGTTAATCCAAAAGCAGGCATATCTAATCTGATGATTCTTTTATGACTTGGCATTAATTTCACCAAACTATCCCAAGTGTTTAAAGAAGAAGAAGTTCCATGAATGAGTAATAACGGGGTGGTGTCTTCTTTATTTCCTTCATCTCTATAGTGCACTTGCATGCCCATTACTGGTATGAATGTAGAGGGACTTTTAGCATACTTAGTTTTTAGCTGCTCTCTAGGAATATCTTTATCTCCAATTATGATGATTAATAGACCTAACCCTGCTAGAATTGTTACTATCGAATAACCAATAAATTTTAAAACTTTATTCATGCTTGCACATATTATTTGAAGATATTAAGTTATGCATTTTTGTCTTTATAAAAACAGTAATTTCGGTATATCAATTTATAATTATGAAAAAAGCAATCTTGTTTACAAGTTGGATCTTTGTTTCCCTATTTTCTTTTGCACAACCCACTCAAAAGCCACCATTACATGGTAAAAACTGGATGGCCATTACTGGAAAGCCATTGGCTGCCACCGCTGGGGCAAAAATATTTGATAAGGGTGGCAATGCAGTTGATGCAGCTTGTGCAATGTTAGCAGCAACATGTACCATGTGGGATGTGCTTAGTTGGGGTGGAGAAACACAAGCCTTAATTTATAATCCAAATACAAAGCAAGTAATTGCTATCAATGCGATGGGAGTTGCACCAACAGGAGCAACCGTTGATTTCTTTAAAAGTAAAGGGTATCAATTTCCTCCAGAATATGGTCCTTTAGCGGCAACAACTCCAGGAACTCCGGGAGGCATTTGTTATATGTTGTCTAATTATGGTACTATGAGTTTAAAGGATGTATTGGCTCCTGCTATGGAATTAGCAGCTGGTTATCCAATAGATGCACAAACGGCTAATAGTATTGAAAGAGGTAAGGGAAGAATTAAAGAATGGCCTTATAGTAAAAAAGTTTTGTTACCACATTTAGGACAAAAAAGAGAAGCACCAGAAGCAGGTGAGATCTTTGTACAACAAGATTTATTAAACACATTACAAAAAATGGTGGATGCTGAACAAGCAGCATTAAAAAAAGGGAAGAACAGAAAAGAAGCGATTCAAGCTGCTTATGATCGTTTTTATAAAGGAGATATTGCGGATGAATTTGTTAGAGGAGTAAAAGAGCAAGGCGGTTTAATCACTAAAGAAGATTTAGCTAATTGGAAACCGGTAGAAGAAGCAACTACTCACGTAAATTATAAAGGGATTGAAGTATATAAGTTACAACCATGGACCCAAGGTCCTGCTTTACTGCAAGCCTTGAATATCTTAGAGAATTTTGATTTAAAAGGAATGGGATATAATTCTGCAAAATATATTCATACAGTGTATCAAGCAATGAATTTAAGTTTTGCAGATAGAGATTTTTATTATGGTGATCCAGCATTTTCAACCAACCAACCTATGACAGGTTTGTTGAGTAAGTCTTATGCGAAGCAAAGAGCTAGTGAAATTAATTGGAAAGCGAATAATCCCAATGTTGGTCCTGGTGATCCATATCCTTTCGAAGGCAAAACCAATCCTTATTTAAATTTATTAAAGTCAAGAGGATTTACACCTAATAGTGACACTACGCGAAAAAATACATTCTTACCTGCGCATGATGCTATTTCAAAAAATGAGATGAACCTCAATACTGATGCAGCTTATATGGATAGATTATGGAGAGGTACAACAACAGTAGAATCTGCAGATAAAGAGGGTTGGGTGGTTTCCATTACGCCAAGTGGCGGATGGTTGCCTGCTGTAATCGCTGGTAATACTGGTGTTGGTATGAGTCAGCGTATGCAGAGTTTTGTATTGGACTCTACCATTAATCCATTCAATGTAGTAGCACCTGGTAAAAGACCAAGAGTTACTTTAACACCAAGTATTGCTATGAAAGATGGCAAACCAATGATGGCATTTGGTGTTCAAGGGGGAGATACACAGGATCAAAATTTATTACAATTCTTTTTGAATGTTGTTGAGTTTGGTATGACGATGCAAGAAGCTTCTGAAGCAGCGAATATTAATACCAATCAATTATGGCTTTCATTAGGTGGATCTAAAGTAGATGATAGAAAACCAAGACCAGGTAATTTATTATTAAATAACAATGTACCTGATTGGGTAAGAAAAGAATTAAGAGCAATGGGTTACACACTAAGTTTTGAAGAAAGAACCAGTGGTCCTATCAATGCAATTTATTTTGACTGGAAACATCATTCTATGTGGGGAGGAAGTTCTAACCACGGAGAAGACTATGGTATTGGATGGTAGAATAAAAAAAAGAGCCTCGCATTGCGAGGCTCTTTTTTATTTTGGTGTTACAAAGTAATCCACCACAAAAACTTTGTCCATATGAGGTTTTAATACTTCTTGGAATGCTTTATGAGCAGGGTGTACTTGGTAAGATGCTAAATCTTTTTCAGAACTAAAGGTTAACACAAAGCAAT
>JAFMEV010000018.1 GCA_017856545.1 Chitinophagaceae bacterium | reverse complement strand
TCTTCGTCTTTTACTTTACCCTTGTTCTTCGCCATTACTTCTTCAGCAATATTGTTTGGTGCTGGAGAATAGTGACTGAATTCCATAGTTGAAGTTGCACGACCAGAGCTCAATGAACGTAATTGAGTTACATAACCGAACATTTCACTCAATGGCACTTTCGCTTTGATCACTTGTAAGTTACCACGGCTATCCATACCTTCTAACATACCACGACGACGGTTCAAGTCACCTGTTACGTCACCCATGTATTGGTCAGGAGTTACCACTTCTACTTTCATGATAGGTTCTAATAAAGTAGGCTTCGCTTTTTTACCAGCAGTTCTGAAACCAGCTTTAGCACACAATTCAAAAGACATTGCGTCAGAATCCACATCGTGGTATGAACCATCAAATACGCGGATCTTCATGTTGTTTACTGGGAAACCAGCTAAAACACCTGTAGACATTGCTGTTTCGAAACCTTTAGTAATTGCTGGAACAAATTCCTTAGGGATAGATCCACCAAACAAATCGTTTACGAATTGGAAAGCTTTCTTATCACCTATTTCTTTTAACCACTCCTCATCAGCAGGACCGATAGAGAATTGGATATCAGCGAATTTACCACGACCACCAGATTGTTTTTTCAACACTTCTCTGTGCTCGATAGTTGTTCCGAATGCTTCTTTATAAGCAACCTGAGGATTACCTTGGTTGATTTCCACTTTGAACTCACGACGCATACGGTCAACGATAATTTCTAAGTGTAATTCACCCATACCAGATAAGATAGTTTGACCAGTGTCTTCATCTGTCTTAACTCTTAAGGTAGGATCTTCCTCTACTAATTTTGCAATGGCCATACCCATTTTATCAACGTCTGCTTGCGTCTTAGGCTCAACAGCTACAGAGATAACTGGTTCTGGAATAAACATATTCTCCAATACGATTAAATGATTCTCATCACATAATGTATCACCTGTTTTGATTTCTTTGAAACCTACCGCTGCTGCGATATCACCTGCTTCGATAAAATCGATTGGGTTTTGTTTGTTCGCAAACATTTTCATGATACGAGAGATACGCTCGTTCTTACCACTACGTACGTTTCTTACATAAGAACCCGCATCTAAGTGACCAGAATAACATCTGAAGAACGCTAAACGTCCAACGAAAGGATCTGTCATAATTTTGAAAGCCAATGCAGAGAATGGTTCTTTTGCATTTGGTTTACGTGTAACTTTTTCTCCTGTATCTGGATCTGTACCTTCTGTATCATCTACATCTACTGGTGAAGGCAGGTAACGACAAACTGCATCCAATGCTGTTTGTACACCTTTGTTTTTGAATGAAGATCCACACATCATTGGAACGATACTTAAATCGATACAAGCTTTACGGATCGCTTCATGCACCTCATCTTCAGAAATTGAATCTGGGTTTTCAAAAAACTTCTCCATTAACTTATCATCATATTCAGCAACTGCTTCAATTAATTGAGCTCTCCAATAATCCACATCTTCTTTCATATCATCTGGTACAGGAACTTCTACATAAGTCATACCTTCTGTAGCATCATCCCACATGATACCTTTCATTTTAATCAAATCCACCACGCCTTTGAAATTATCTTCAGCACCAATTGGTAATTGTAAAGGCACCGCTTTAGCACCTAACATTTCTCTTACTTGGTTTACCACCATTAAGAAGTCAGCACCCGCACGGTCCATTTTATTTACGAAACCAATACGAGGAACTTTATAACGGTTAGCTTGACGCCATACTGTTTCTGATTGAGGCTCTACACCATCCACCGCAGAGAACAAAGCAATCAAACCATCCAATACACGCATAGAACGCTCTACTTCTACAGTAAAGTCCACGTGACCTGGAGTATCGATGATATTGAAATAATAATTTTTTGTATTTGCATCAGGCTTACCTAATACTGTTGGGAACTGCCATTGACAAGACACCGCTGCAGAAGTAATAGTGATACCTCTTTCTTTTTCTTGCTCCATCCAGTCTGTGGTAGCACCACCATCGTGTACTTCACCAATTTTGTGAATCATACCTGTGTAACGTAAAATACGCTCAGTGGTAGTTGTTTTACCCGCATCAATGTGGGCTGCAATACCAAAGTTTCTTTGTAGTCTTAAGTCCGCCATATTAATTTGTTTATTTTTTAGTCTAAATTCCGAGGCGCAAAGTTATTGATAAAAGTGATTGAACAAACAAAAAACCCCAAATAAATGGGGTTTTGTATAAATTTAAATCAATTAAATGATCCTTACACTTTGAAGTGAGAGAAAGCCTTGTTCGCTTCTGCCATACGGTGTACATCTTCTTTCTTTTTGAAAGCTGCACCTTCACCCTTTGTAGCTGCGATGATTTCGTTCGCTAATTTATCAGCCATTGTCTTACCATTACGCTCACGGCTGTAACGCACTAACCACTTCATACTTAAAGAGATCTTTCTATCAGCACGAACTTCAGAAGGAATTTGGAAAGTTGCACCACCAATACGACGGCTACGAACTTCTACCGCTGGAGTTACATTGGCAACTGCCTTCTTCCACATTTCATATCCATCTTCACCAGTGAATTTGCTCACTTTGTCTAATGCATCATAAAAAATGTTGAAAGCTGTAGTCTTTTTACCATCTAACATAATGTTATTGATAAAACGAGTAACCAATTTATCGTTGAAACGAGGATCTGGTGCTAATGGAATCTTTTTAGGTTGTGCTTTACGCATGTCAGTCGAATATTAATGAGTTGTTATTATTTTTTTGCTTTTTCTTTCTTAGTACCGTACTTAGAACGAGACTGCTTACGGTCTTTAACACCAGCAGTATCCAAACTACCACGAACAATATGGTAACGCACACCTGGTAAGTCTTTCACACGACCACCACGTATTAAAACGATACTGTGCTCTTGTAAGTTGTGACCTTCACCTGGGATATAAGCGATTACTTCAATCTTATTTGTCAAACGTACTTTCGCTACTTTACGTAACGCAGAGTTTGGCTTTTTAGGAGTTGTAGTATAAACTCTTGTACATACACCACGACGCTGAGGACATGCATCCAAAGCTCTTGATTTACTTTTAGCCCTGATGATCTCACGGCCTTTTCTCACTAATTGTTGAATAGTAGGCATTTATTATGCTGTTTTGTTCAATTCTGGTTATAAAAAATTCGGACGGCAAAGGTAATGCCTGCAAACGAATTCCCAAAATGTTTATTGGCTATTTTTGAAAAAAGCCTAAAATAAATCTCATTGAGCTCGTAAACAACTGTTTACCAATAACTTGTACTAGATATGTAGTAGCCATTGATATTTATCTTCCACAATACCCGTCCTAATATCATTCAAGCGTTTTTTAAGTGCAGGAGCCACTTTGAGTGCTTCTACATCAAAATCCATATGATAATCCCCATGAGATAGTCTTGAAATATAAGAAACCACTGCAGCGGTACCTACCCCAAATACTTCTTGGAACAGACCTTTTTTATGTGCGTCTACAATTTCAGCAACCGATAAATTTCTTTCCTCTACTTCATACCCCATATCTCTTAATAAAATAATAGAGCTTGCTCTTGTCACTCCTTTTAACACTGTTCCTCTATCCACACTTGGCGTGATAACTTTTCCATCAATTACAAACATCACATTCATCATGCCCACTTCTTCAACATATTTGTGTTCGATGGCGTCTGTCCATAATACTTGATCAAACCCTTTTTGTTGTGCGAGTGAAACAGGATATAAACTACCTCCGTAATTTCCACCATTCTTTGCAAAGCCAACACCACCTGGTGTTGCACGAGTATATTGCTGTTCAATTAAAATTTTCATAGGTGCAGAAAAATAAGCTCCACTTGGCCCTAGAATAATCATGAACTTATAAGTTTGCGAAGGTCTTACACCTAAGAAAGGATCGGTCGCAATCATGAAAGGTCGGATGTATAAAGAACATTCTGGTAAATTAGGCACCCACCCTCTTTCTACATCAATTAATTGTTTCATGCCTTCAATAAATAACCACTCTGGAACTGTAGGCATTTGCATGCGCTGTGCAGATAAATTGAAACGAATAAAATTTTGATCAGGTCTAAAAATAACTACTTCCTCTTTTTGATTCTTAAAAGCTTTGATGCCTTCAAAAATAGTTTGACCATAATGCAATGTTGCACAAGAAGGATCTAATTGAATTGGTTCAAATGGTTTAATAACTACATTTTTCCATTCTCCATTTTCATAATCCGCTACCAACATGTGATCGGTAAAATTTTTACCAAAGGCAATTTCATGCATGTTATAAGTAGGCAATTTCGGATGCTTGTTTTGGATTACTGGAATTGTTGGAGTAGACATAAATAACTATTTAAGGGTATCAATATTAGGTACAAAGAAACGATAAAAAATAAAGACTTACAAGTGTTATTTTTCATATTGCTGCTTTTCATTTAATTTTCCATTTCATGAACACTGAAAAGACGATACTTTCTGCTGCCGATCTTGTTAATCTTTATCAAGAACATCTTGTGGTGATTGATGATTCGCACAATACCACTAAAGCTATTGTAGAAGTTAAAACGCCTACTACATCAGATCCTATTAAACAAGAAACCTGGGTGGGCCCTATCAAATCTCTAGGTGAGCATCATAAAAAAATTACAGTGATTGTTCATGATCCTAATTCGGTGCATTTAAACGAAATGGATTTTATTTTACTCACTTCCATTTTAAATGCATGTAGATTAACGATTGCCGACGTTGCTTTAATTAATCTAGGCAAACAACCTGTTGGCTTACATCAAATCTTGCAAGAATATCCTTCAACATTATTGATATCTTTTGCAGTGGATGCAACTCAATTAAAAGTAAAACTTCCCAATACTTTGTACAAAGTAAATTCTTTAGGTGAAACGCATATTCTGTTTAGCAATGCCCTCTCTACCATGCAGGGAACAGGGATTGAAGCAAAGCAAGAAAAAGCAAAGCTTTGGACCGTATTGAAGAAAATATTTGAGTTGTAATTTTTACTTATGTACCAATTAATTTTTGCAACAAATAACGCGCATAAAATTGCAGAGATCCAATCTTTAGTGGGTACTGATTTTACTATCATTGATATGAAAGCTGCAGGTATCGATATCGATATTCCAGAACCGCATGATACACTTAATGAAAATGCTTTGGAAAAAGCAAAAACCATTTTCAACATCACGCAAACCAATTGCTTTAGTGAAGACACTGGATTAGAAATTGAAGCATTGAATGGAGCACCTGGAGTAAAAAGTGCAAGATATGCTGGTGAGGATAGAAATTTTCAAGCCAATGTTGATAAAGTATTAGATCAGTTAACTAATACTGAAAACAGAAACGCTCAATTTAGAACAGTGATCTGTTTAATCTGGAAAGAACAAACTTATTATTTTGAAGGTATTTGTAAAGGGCAGATTTTACATTCGATGCATGGAGAAAAAGGTTTCGGATATGATCCCATTTTTAAACCTGATGGTGCTGATAAAAGTTTTGCTGAAATGACTATGGAAGAAAAAAATAAATTTAGTCATCGACAAAAAGCAGTTACACAACTTTTTGAGTTTTTAAGAAAACAATAAATATCGTTTGAAAAATAAATTAGTGCATTAAAAATTATTGCACAAAGGGTATAGCACTATTCCAAATCTCCCAACTGGCTTCAGCTTGCAAATGCAGCATCTCTAAACCGTTTTGAATACTTGCACCACGCTCCTTTCCTTTTGTTAAAAATAAAGTTTCAGCAGGATTATAAATTAAATCATACAAATGGTGCTTATCGGTTAATGCTTCATAATTCAAAGCAGGCGCTTCATTCACATGGGGATACATGCCTACTGGACTGGTATTGATGATCAAATGATGTTCATGTAAAATAGTATTGTTCAATGCTTCATAACTTATTACTTCTTCTCCATTGGAAGACCTTGAAACATACTTGAAAGAGATGCCTAATTTTTGAAGTACCCAAGCCACTGCTGCAGCTGCACCGCCTGTTCCCAATATCAATGCTTTTTGATGATGAGGTTGTAAGAATGGTTGTAATGATTTTTCAAAACCAATCACATCCGTATTGTAGCCATATAATTTTCCGTTGTACTTTCGAATACAATTACATGCATTGATTGCACTAACAACAGTAGAAGCATGATCCAAAAAAGGAATCACAGCTTTCTTATGAGGAATGGTAATATTCATTCCTTCTAATTGTGGTTCTTGCTGCCACAATTGATGGAACTGATCAACAGATTCAATAGGGTAATTTTCGTATTGCGTATTGACAATATGTTCTTTAGCAAATTTCTCTGCAAAAAATCCTTTAGAAAAAGAATGGGATAATGGAAAGCCAATTAATCCATACTTGCGTTCCATTACTTATTTAAATATAAATGAAAAGTATCCCCTCTTAAACCAATTCTCATTGCTTCCAATGGAATAATTTCAGAAGGAGCGATATTACCCAAGTTTACATTACATCCTATCAATTCTAAGAAATAAAGTTGTTGTGCTTTTTGTGGGGCTTCCCAGATAATTTTTTCTGCAGGAATCTTAGTTAAAATCTCTTGCACCAATCCCTCTCTTACTTCTCCACTTCCTCTATATATACCTACATTCCCTGCTTCTCTTGCCTCTGCAATTACATATGATGCGCCAGCATTTAATTCAGCACTCATTAATTCGATCCACTTATATGGAGGAATAATATGTGCAGCATCTTTACTACCCACTTCACTTAATACTTTTGCAAATTTGGCAATCTTTTCGATATGACCACATTTCTCCGTGTGTGGAATTTCTATTGATCCATCACTTACTTCAATTACATTGATGCCATAATCTTTACATAGAGCGATATAATCATCCATTTGATTTCGAATCAAAAAAGCCTCAAATAAGGTTCCACCAAAATACACGGGAATATTATGACTTTGATATAATTCTATCTTCTTTCTTAAATTAGGTGTAACAAAAGATGTACCAAATCCTAACTTTACGATATCTGTATGAGGTTTTCCTACACTAATAAAGTTTTCCGCTTCTCCGTAACTCAATCCTTTATCCATTACCATCGTTAAACCATGTTGTCTTGGCTGAGCCGTTCTTTCCGGAATTTGACTTAAATTAAAATTCATGTTGAAGATATTTTGTGCAAAGTTAATTTAAAATTCATCAAGAACCCTTGCTCTTCTTGCTCTTTTTATATTGACTGAGCAAAGTCATTACTTTAGCATCTTGCACTACTTCCGGATAAAATTTCACAAATTTATTTAACCATTTAGCAGACTTTGATAAGGCCATTTCTAATTGTAATAATCCTTCGTTTGATTTACCCATTTTAAATAAAATGGCGCTTCTATAATATATGAATACGGTTTTACCTTGTGTAGACATATAAGCTAACTCAGTTTGTTCCAAAGCTGCATCTAATTGATCATTGGCCATTAAACTTCTAATTAAATACTCCCAACCCGCAATCTGCTTTGGCTTATTGGCAACCACCGTTCCAAAATATCCTGCTGCTTCTACATATTGTCCAATTTGCATATAACACTCACCTAACTGAATATAATATTCATTGATATGCTTGTGAATTCTAAGAGCATGTTCCATTTGCTTGATGGCCATTTCCCAATGACCTTCTTGCATATAGGTACTTGCAATTTTTTGATACAATCTACTGTCATCAGGATTTAAGTGTACCGCTTTTTTATAATGAAATCTTGCCTGTGCATAGTTTTTCATTCTATGATAACAATGGCCAATCGCTTCGTAAATAACATCTTCTGGTCTGGATAATTCCAATACTTTTTCTAAAGCTTCAATAGCTTCTTTGTATTTTCTCAAACGTAAAAAAGCATCTCCCATATTGCGGTATGCATAATCAAACTTTTCATCAATCACAATAGCATACTGGTAAGCATCGATCGCTTTTTCATATAATTTCAATCCTTGATAGGCAGCAGCTAAATTAAACCAAGCCAAAGCACTATATGGTTGATCATTAATAATGCTTTCATGTAATCTTATACTTTCTTCGTTTCTACCTGTGAAGTCTGTCCAAAAACATATTTTATACAATGCTTCCTCGTTGTTGGGATCTTCTTCTAAAATTAATTTCAAGCAATCAAATACTTTATCAAATGCTTCATGATCATCATATACATCTGCTAATTCAAATAATACCTCTGTTCTCTCTGCACCTTCAAACAAGTGCAATGCTTCTTGTAAAAGTGTGATCGCTTTTTCTGGTTGATCCAATGCTAGATAAGCGTCTGTTTTTAAAATAAACAGATTCATTTCTTTATGATCATATAAAGTAGCAGCATCCAATAACTGTAAAGCCTCTTTGTATTTTCTAGTAGCTAATAACAAATCTGCTTTTTTAATCATCAGTAAAGCAGAATGTGGGTATTGATCCAATCCCATATTGGCTGCCTCAATAGCATCCGCTATTTCATCCTTTTCGTCTAAATGTTCAATGATGCGCTCAAAGTCATCTTCCTCTATATAGGCATTGGCTCTTCCGTTCTTTAAATTCTGAAAACGCTGTAATAAATCTTGGATATCTCCTCCTTCTTCGTCTCTATGCGGTTCGAACATGGTTGATTAGATTATAGGGTTTAGTAATTAATCATTGATTTTCAATAACTTATACTATAAGTATTTTCCAATAATGATCATAATAAATATACTTACTAGACTGGATTTGGCCATATTTTGTTCTGCACATTGAGCCCAAAATGGGTTAAAAATATTATTTTAAAGAATCTTTTAGTTTACTTATCTTCGTAATAACCATGCGTACCTTCAAACAAATACTATTCATTGTTGCTCTGATTGTTTTTACCAATAGTCAGGTACAAGCAAGTACAGTTGTTTTAAACAGTACTGAAACAAAATCTACTACAAGTAGTATTGCTGAAAAGTATAGTTTAAAGCATATAGGTACCACTTCTTTAAAAACTTCTACTTTCTACACATTAAGATCAAGTTTGGAATACAAAGGAATGGCAGCCAATAAATCCAATGCGAATTATTTGAAGTTTAATAAGGGTAATATTTCTTATGTTATCCCTTACAGATATAAAATGGTGTTACCAAGATTCAAAACACCTTCTCCAACACAACCTTAATTAGGTTTATTTTTCTTTAATCAATTATCTGGTACTCGTTCTTGTTGAATTCAAATTGATTCAATGTAATAGGACTTAAATCCACATTAGAGGCATTGTATCTAACCGACACACCCTTTTTGGTAGTAATTGAATAGGACAATACTAAACCTGGAATATCTTTAAATGCCATTTCAAAATAAGGGATCGTTGGCGTAATGGCAGTAGTAAACAATACATCATACACTGTTTCGTCACTAAATACCAGCTGTATCGCATTGCATGGATATCCAGCAATATTGTACACTGAATCTGTATTCATTTTTTTCATCGTTACCAAAACAGGTAGATTCTTTTGAGGAAAAACTATTTTTTGAAAAAACTTACTCTCTCCAATTTCTTTTAATACAATAGCAGAATCTTCTTGAGAAGAGAATATAATGCTCTGTTGGAGTTTTGGAGTAACCAATGTTGTTTTACATTGATTGCCTTTTACCTGAACGATTTTCTGCCCTAAGGGTTGCCAGGATTGATTTTGTAATTGCTCAATGACAAATTGAACGCTGCACTCGCCTACTACTTTAGTTTGCGCATTAGACGCAAATGCAACCAATAGGTATACAATTATGGGGGTAATTTTATACTTCATTAAAATAAAATAATAAGAGGCCTAAACGAAAAGGCCTCTTAGGGGATATTATTTTTTAGTTTTATCTTTTAACGCTTGAACTTTCTTTTGAGCTTCCATCATTTGCTCATATTTGGTTTGCCAATTGCTTTTCTTTTTCGGAGTTTTTCTCTTCACTTGAATTTCTGCTAAAATTTTATCATGGTTGATGATAAATTTCTGAATCACAAACTGTAATAATAAAGTAACAATATTTGAAACAGTATAATACCAAGTTAAGGCAGAAGGTAAACTATTGAATATGAACAATAACATCACCGGGAAGATGTAAGGCATATATTTCAATGCCGGATTATCTTGCGTTGGTGTCATTGCCATATTATATACAGACATGATTAAACTGGTAATTACAGCAGTCAATGTGAATAAGCTGATGTGGTTTCCAAAACCCATTGGGATGGTAAAAGGAAGTGTTGCAATCACATCGTAGCTAGACAAATCCTTACTCCATAAAAATGCTTGACCTCTCAATGCAATATTGGCATTGAAGAAACTATACAAAGCAAAGAAGATAGGAATTTGTAATAAGGCTGGAATACAACCCCCTAAAGGATTCACCCCTGCTTCTCTAAATAATTTCATTTGCTCCATCGCAAAACCTTGTTGGTCATCACCAAACTTTTTCTTCACTTCATCTAATTCAGGCTTTAAGACTTTCATCTTAGCACTGCTTAAATAACTAGAATAGGTTAATGGAGATGTGATCACTCTAATAAAGATGGTCAACAATAATACCACCCAACCATAATTGCTCACAAATCCTGCAAAGAAATCAAAAACTGGGCCAATAATATATTTATTGATAGGTCTTACAAAAGAATATAAATCTCTACCTAAATTCACAATCTTATCCATCTCTGGCGCTTGTGTCTTTAAGATATTCATATCATTTGGACCATAATATAATGCTAAAGCTAATTCAGTTTTATTACCGTCTAATTTAGTTTGCAATTGAGCTTGTAATGCAGCTAAAGAATTACTGCTATCCACTCTTCTTTGCCAATCTATTTTTCCGCTAGCAAAATCAGACTTTGTCATTAAAGTGGTATTGAAAAACTGTTGCACCAATCCAACCCACTGTACTGGCTTTTCAAAAGTCCAAGTAGTTTTACTAGATATATAATCAAACTCTTTGCCTTCTGAGAAACAGATATTGGACATCTGACGCTCATAATTCAAAGTTCTTTCTTGCTTAAATGAATGTGCTTCCCATAAAACATTCAATTGACGATTGGTCAACAATTGATCTGCACCGTTCAATTGAATTTTCCAATCAATATTATACTGCTTAGGTGCTAAGCTAAATAAGTGGGTGATCGTATTACCAGATGGAGTAGTTAATGTAAATGCTACTTTTTGAACACCATTTTCAGCTGGAAGTACTTGCGCATTCTGGAAATATAATTGATTGATTTGTGCAGATTGATTAGCAGCAATATTAATTGGATAGTTCAGATTGGTACTATCTCCTAAAACTACTGGTTGCTTATCAGGGTTTACATAGTTCTTTAGTAAAACATGAGCAACCTGACCACCTTTATTGGTTAAAGTAACTTTAACTACTTCGTTTTCGATCACCAATAATTGTTCTTTAACAGTATCCACTGCTGCTGTATCCGTCATAGCAGTTTTTAAAGTACTGTCAACCATTGAAGCATTCTTTAAAGCAGCTGCTTTCTCGGCAGTCGCTTTTACCATAGCTACAGAATCGTCGTAATGTTTTTGATATGCTTGTAATTCGTTTTGTTGTTTGTTGGTAAACCAGAAATAAGCAAAGAATAACCCTGCCAATAATACAAACCCAATGATCGTATTTTTATCCGTATTCATTTAAAGTAATTTAACCGTTTTTGAGGTGGTCCAAAGGTATTGCTTTTTTACAAATTACGGCTGTATTTCCCCCCTATCTGGTATAAGGCATTGGAAATTTGACCTAAACTGCAATATTTAACTGCCTCCATCAAAATGGCAAAAATATTTTCATTGTTTATGGCTGCTTGCTGAAGTTGATTCAAGTATGTTTTTGACTGCTCTTTATTTCTTTTTTTGAAGGATGTTACATTCTTAATTTGAAGATTTTGCTCAAAATTGGAGGACCTAAAAATAGCTTGCTGATCGATATTTTTGTCTTCAGTCATATTCAAAAATGAATTCACCCCAATAATTGGAATTTCTCCATTATGCTTCTTGGTTTCATAAGCAAGACTTTCTTCTTGAATTTTAGTTCGTTGATACATTCTTTCCATGGCACCCAATACGCCACCTCTTTGATTGATTCTATCAAACTCTGCCAAAACAGCCTCTTCTACTAAATCAGTTAACTCAGTAATTAAAAAACTTCCTTGTTGAAAATTCTCCACTTTAGTAGTGCCTAATTCTTTATTGATAATTAATTGAATGGCCAATGCTCTTCTTACACTTTCTTCTGTTGGGGTTGTAATTGCCTCATCATAAGCATTGGTATGTAAACTATTGCATTGATCATAAATGGCATACAAAGCTTGAAGCGTTGTTCTTATATCATTAAAGTTAATTTCTTGAGCATGTAAACTTCTACCACTGGTTTGAATATGGTATTTTAGTTTTTGAGAACGTTCGTTGGCATTGTATTTATATTTTAACACCCTTGACCAAATTCTTCTTGCAACTCTTCCAATGACTGCATATTCTGGATCCATGCCATTACTAAAAAAGAAACTTAGGTTATGACAAAAATCATCTACCGCTATCCCTCTATTGATAAAATATTCAACATAGGTGAATCCATTGGCTAAAGTAAATGCTAATTGTGTAATTGGATTTGCACCAGCTTCTGCAATATGATATCCTGAAATAGAAATGCTATAAAAATGTCTTACTTTATTTTCTGCAAAATAAGCTTGTACATCTCCCATCATTTTCAAGGCAAATTCTGTAGAAAAAATACAGGTATTTTGAGCTTGATCTTCTTTTAAAATATCTGCTTGTAAGGTTCCTCTTACACTTGATAATACATTCTTTTTAATCTCATTGTATACTTCTAATGGAAGTACTTGATCTCCTGAAACACCCAATAATTTTAAACCTAAACCATTATGCCATTCTTGCAAAGATTTGTCTTTAGTGAGGTTGATATATTCAGGTCTTTCATTTTCTTTGATGAGTTGTTTGATCTTTTTATTTACCTGAGGCCATAATTTATTTTCCGTAATATATTTTTCACAAGCTTGATCAATTGCAGCATTAAAAAACTGCGCCATTAAAATGGGTGCTGGACCATTGATGGTCATACTTACAGACGTAGATTTACTATTCAAATCTAATCCACTATATAATTTTTTGAGATCATCGATTGTGGCAATGCTTACACCAGCATTACCTACTTTGCCAAATACATCTAATCTTTTTTCAGGATCATGTCCATATAAAGTAACACTATCAAAAGCAGTGGATAATCTGATGGCAGATTGGCCTTTGCTTAAAAAGTGGAATCTTAAATTGGTTCTTTCTGGACAACCCTCTCCTGCAAACATTCTTGTTGGATCTTCATTGCCCTGTTTGAATTTAAATACGCCATTAGTATAAGGGAAAAATCCAGGTAAATTTTCTTTTAAATGCCATTCAGCGATATCGCCCCAGTCTTTGAATTTAGGCAATTGAACCTTTTGAATAGTTGTACCAGATTGCGTTTCAAAATTCAAGACTTGTTTTATTTTTTTGCCATTTATATCGTATTCTAAACTGTTCTGTTGATATGCTTTAGTGGTTTGAGGCCATTCTTTAATGATGGCTTTAACCTGATCATCAACTTTCTGCTCGATTAGTTGATTAGCTTCTAGTAATTTTTTCTCTTTACTTAAACTTGAATCAGTTAAAACCTCTTGAAAACAATACCATTTTGATGCAATAGATTTTTGTTCATCAATCCAATGATTATTTTTTCTAATCACTTCTACCAATTCTCCTAAATAATTCTTTCTATTTGTAGAGAGCAAAGAAGGGGGTGTTTTATTTGGATTATAATCAAATGACCAAGCTAATTTTTTCCAAGCAACTGCATGTTGCTCATTCACAATATCTACCAAGCAATTATACATGGCTTGTATTCCAGGATCATTATAATTTGAGGCGATCGTTCCAAAAATAGGCATGGTAGCCGCATCTGCATTCCAACTATGATGCGAACGTCTAAATTGTTTTCTTACATCTATGATGGCATCTAAACCTCCAGTTCTATCAAATTTGTTGATGGCGATGATTTGAGCATAGTCAATCATATTAATTTTCTCCAATTGAGTGGGTGCTCCAAATTCTGGGGTCATCACATATATAGGAACTGTAACATGATCTACAATGGATGCATCATTTTGACCCACACCAGCTGTTTCAATAATAACTGCATCAAATCCCTCCTCTTTACATAATGCAATAACATTATCTATTGAATCTGAAATACTACTTTTATCAGTTCTTGTAGCTAAAGAACGCATAAACACATTAGAATGATTAATGGCATTCATTCGAATTCTATCTCCTAATAATGCACCTCCAGTTTTTCTTTTGCTTGGATCAATGGAGACAATCGCAATTGTTTTAGAAGGATTTGCTATGGTGAAATATTGAATCAATCGATCACATACAGTTGATTTACCTGCACCACCTGTACCCGTTAATCCAATGATGGGTATATTTTTTGAGATTTTCTTTTTTGTTTTTTGTACACCATTATTTTGCAATAAGGTAATCTGTCTAGCAACATTTCTGGGGTCAATTTTTTTCTCAAAACTTAATGCAGGCAATTTTTTTGTTTGTACTGCTTTAAGTTCATATCCGCAAATTCTAATCACATCATCTATCATCCCTTCAATACCTAATTTTAATCCATCTTCTGGAAGATAAATTTTAGAGATGCCTAATTTTTCTAATTGTAAAGCTTCCTTTGGTAAAATAGTTCCACCTCCTCCTCCAACAATTTTAACATGCTGATATCCATTTTCATTAAGTAGTGTTCTCAAATAAGTGAAGAACTCCATATGACCTCCTTGATAAGATGTAATGGCGATACCATGCACATCTTCTTCTATAGCTGCAGTAACAATTTCAAGTGCTGATCGATTATGACCTAAATGAATAATTTCAACACCCTTTTCTTGCAACACTCTACGCATGATATTAATAGATGCATCATGCCCATCAAATAAACTAGTTGAGGTTAAAATTCGAATATTTTTCATGCCACAAAGCTAACAAATGTTAGCAGTAAAAAGCAATGAAAAACAGGATTAATTTTTGGAAGCCTGTTCTTTAGCTGCAGCAATAAAATGTACAAATAATGGAGCCGGAGCTTCTACTGTACTTTTTAATTCTGGGTGGTATTGAACGCCAATAAAGAATGGATGGTTGGGTAATTCTACAATTTCCACCAAGCCAGTTGCCGGATTCACCCCGCTGGTCACCATTCCTGCGTTTTGAAAAGCAGTTAAATAGGCATTGTTAAATTCATATCTATGACGATGGCGCTCACTGATTTGAGTTGCACCATAGATTCGATGTGCTAAAGTTCCTTCCGTGATAGTACATGGGTATGCTCCTAAACGCATGGTACCTCCCATCATGGTAATTCTTTTTTGCTCTTCCATCATATTGATTACCGGATCAGGACTATTAGGATCCATTTCTGTAGAGTGTGCTTTTTGTAATCCCAAGACATTTCTTCCATACTCAATTACTGCCATTTGCATACCTAAACAAATACCAAAGAATGGCAATTTATGTTCTCTTGCATATTGAACCGCCACAATCTTTCCTTCAATCCCTCTATTACCAAAACCTGGTGCCACGAGTAATCCATGTAATCCTTTTAATTGCTCGTTCACATTTTCTTTGGTCAGGGTTTCACTATGAATATTTACCACTTTTACTTTTACTTCATTCATTGCACCTGCATGAATAAAGCTTTCTAAAATAGATTTGTAGGCATCTTGTAATTCAATATATTTTCCAATCAATCCAATTTGAATAGTGCTCTTTGGATTTTTCAACTTAGTTAAAAATGCATTCCATTTGGTTAAGTCTGGTGCCGGAGATGCTTGTAAATTAAATTTCTTTAAAACAATTTCATCTAACTTTTCTTTCTGCATTAATAATGGCACTTCGTAAATAGTGCTTGCATCCGCAGCTTCAATAACATTTCCGGGTTTCACATTACAGAACAAAGCAATTTTTCTTTTAATATCATCATTTAAAGGCTCTTCTGTTCTACATACAATTACATCAGGATGCACACCCGTCTCACTCAACATTCTAACACTATGTTGTGTTGGTTTAGTTTTTAATTCTTTAGCGGCTTTTAAATAAGGTATTAAAGTCAAGTGAACTACCATCACATCTTCTTCTGGCAATTCCCATTGAATTTGACGAACTGTTTCAACAAATGGTAAACTTTCAATATCCCCCACTGTTCCACCAATTTCGGTAATCACCACATCAAACTTTCCATCCTGACCCAATAATAACATTCTATGTTTAATCTCATCGGTAATATGAGGAACTACTTGAACTGTTTTTCCTAAGAATTCACCAGCTCTTTCTTTATTAATAACTGTTTGATAAATTCTCCCCGTAGTCACATTGTTTGCTTGTGAAGTAGGTGTATTTAAAAAACGCTCATAATGTCCTAAATCTAAATCAGTCTCAGCGCCATCTTCTGTTACATAACACTCACCATGTTCATAGGGGTTCAAAGTTCCTGGATCCACATTAATGTATGGATCAAATTTTTGAATAGTTGCACTGATGCCTCTAGCTTGTAACAACTTAGCTAAAGAAGCAGCAATAATGCCCTTACCCAAACTACTTGTAACACCTCCTGTAACAAAAATATACTTTGCCATAACTGAAAATTCATATAATATTGAAAAAGGAATTCCAGCAATAGTTGCCTATTGAGGTATACCCATTCAATTGGTTTTTAATGTGACCGTCTTTTAATTAGGAAAATTTCTTAGAGGTCATACAAAAATACGCGAAAAAAAGCCCCCTACAAAATGGGTTTTGCGTTGAACCATAAATGTTTATAAATGTTATTTAAAAGTGAACATCTTCACTACTAAAGCCCAAAATCATGAAAAAAACTGCCCTTTTACTAAGCTTCGCCCTCTTTGTCCTTGTTTTCACAAGTTGGGAATGGAAAAAGAACCAATATCCAACCCTTCAAAAAGGAGAAGTCATTGAGTGCTTAAATATGGAAACACAACAAGCTTATCAGTTGGAAGCTTCTACACCAGCTTTTGCTAGTTTACATATTACCCCAAAAATGGTAGATCCTTCAGATTTAGTAGGTACCATGATTAGCTTTGACGCAGCTGATGGCAATAAAGCCAATGCTTATTTTATACCTGCAAAAAAGAAATCCAATAAATGGCTGATTGTGATCCAAGAATGGTGGGGATTAAACAATCAAATTAAAATGGAAGCTGACCAATATTATAAGGACTTAGGTGATATGAACGTGATAGCTGTAGATATGTATGATGGAAAAGTAGCAGCCACTCCTGATAGTGCGATGAAATTAATGCGTGGAGCAGATATGAATAGAATGACCGCAATTGTTCAAGGTGCTATCAAACATGCTGGTGCTAAAGCAAGTATTTATAGTGTGGGTTGGTGCTTTGGTGGTATGTGGAGTTTGCAAACTGCAATTCTTGCAGGACCACAAGCTAAGGGATCTGTGATGTATTATGGTCGTCCAGAAACCAATATGGAAAAATTAAAATCTATACAGTGTGATATCATTGGCTTCTTTGGAAACAAAGATCAATCACCGTCACCTGCAATGGTTAATGCTTTTGAACAAAACATGAAAGATGCTGGTAAAAATTTATCAGTAAATAGATATGATGCAGGACATGGATTTGCGAATCCAAGTAATCCCTCGTTTAATGCTGCTGCTAAAGAAGATGCTTACGCGAAGTCAATTGCTTTCTTAAAAGCTCATTAATACCCTTTAGCGGGCAGAAGATAATTGGCAACATAATCATTCACTCCTTCCTCTAGAGAATAGAACGGAGCGGTGTAGCCTGCGGCGCGAAGCTTCGCCATATTGGCTTCTGTGAAGTATTGATATTTATCTCTAATATCCAAAGGCATATCTATGAATTCAATATTAGGCGCTAATCCTTGTGCTTTAAATGTATTGGCAGCTAAATCATAAAAAGATCTTGCTTTACCAGTGCCTAAATTGTATAAACCATTCTTGTTAGCATCCCATGAATTAGACATCATTTGATGTAACATCCATCCAATGACTTTCACCAAATCTTTTACATACACAAAATCACGCAACTGCTCTCCATCTTTAAAACCTTCTTTATGGCTTTTGAATAATTTCACTAAACCTGTTTGCTTGATTTGATTAAATGAATGGAAAATTACACTGGCCATTCTAGCTTTATGTGATTCATTGGGACCATATACATTAAAGAATTTTAAGCCCGTCCATGATAAAGGTTGATTGCTTTGCGTCAACGCCCATTTATCAAATTCATTCTTACTAACACCATATGGATTTAAAGGAGTCAATTGATTCACTATATCATGGTTATCATCATATCCATGCTCACCAGCACCATAAGTAGCGGCAGATGATGCATAAATGAAAGGTATCTTTTTTTGGGTAGCATAATTCCATAAAGATTTTGAATAATTCAAATTCAACTCTTCGTGAATAGCATAATTAAATTCAGTGGTATCTGTTCTTGCACCTAAATGGACTATCGCATCTACTTCAAACTCATCATTTTCTAATTGAGCGATAAAAGATTGTCGCTCGATGACTTTGATGAATTGTTTTTGCTCCCAGTTTTTTCTTTTTTCTTCTACACCAAAATCATCCACTAAAAGTAATTGATGAAACCCTTGTTCATTTAAATATTGAACAAATACTGAACCAATAAATCCAGCGGCTCCAGTGACTACTATAGTGGGTTGTTTTACCATGAAGGATGAAACTTATTTTAATTTATTTTCAATAGCCGTATCGTACTTATTTTTCCAAACACTAATATTACCCCAATCTTCTCCATCCACTTTTACAACGCCATTAGTTACTTTTCCCATCACAGTAATTTCAACACCTGCTTTTGCAGCTGCTGCTTCGATAGATGCTAAAGTAGCAGCTTTACATGTTACCACAACCCTACTTTGTGCTTCACCCATCCAATAAGCATCTTTTCTCAGACTGCTATTGTTGGAGCTCACTTCAAAACCTTTGTTATTAAAATAAGCAGCTTCTAATAAAGTCACTATCAAACCACCTTCTGAAATATCATGAGCTGATTCGATAGAATGATCTTTGATCAATTGAGCCACCAATTGTTGTAATGCAAATTCTTCTTCTAATTCAAAATGAGGAGCAGAAGAATGTGCCACTCCTTTTATTTTATTTAAATACTCTGAAGAACCAATATCATTTCTTTGTGTACCTAATAAAACAATAGTATCCCCTTCTGATTTAAAATCTAAAGTCATTCTATTTTTCATATCTTCTACAATACCTACCATACCAATGGTGGGTGTTGGGAAAACAGGACCATCTGGATTTTGATTATAGAAACTCACATTACCACCAGTTACTGGCGTATTGAATTTTCTACAAGCAGCACCCATACCTTCAACAGATTTTACAAACTGATAATATACTTCTGGATCGTAAGGATTACCAAAGTTCAAACAGTTGGTTACACCAATAGGCTCACCACCAGAACAAACAATATTTCTTGCAGCTTCAGAAACTGCAATCATGGCTCCTTTATAGGGATCAGCAAAAACATATTTACTATTACAATCCACCGTCATCGCTAATGCTTTACCAGTGCCTTTAGCTAATACCACAGCTGCATCACTTGGTGCATTGGTAGAAGTGTTTGCAGCACCTACCATACTATCATATTGAGTATATACCCAACGCTTAGAAGCGATATTGGGTAATTGTATCAATGCTTCAACAGACGCTTTTAAATTATCTGTGTCCGCAATTGCATTCATATCAAATGCATTCACTTTTGCTAAGTATGCAGGTTCTTTATATTCACGCGTATATTGAGGAGCACCTCCACCTAATACCAATTCATAGGCAGGTAAAGAAGCTTCTAATTCACCATGCATATAAAAATTCAATAAACCATCATCGGTTACTTCTCCAATATTGCTACAAGACAAATCCCATTTTTCAAACACTGCTAATACATCTGCTTCTCTTCCTTTCTCTACCACCATCAACATACGCTCTTGGCTCTCACTTAATAATAATTCCCAAGCCTTCATATTTTGTTGACGAGTTGGCACTTTATCTAAATCAATGCGCATACCTACCTGTCCCTTTGCACTCATTTCTGCAGTAGAACAAATAATACCTGCTGCACCCATATCTTGCATACCTACCACTCCACCTGTTTCAATGACTTCTAAGCAAGCTTCTAATAATTTCTTTTCTTGGAATGGGTCACCTACTTGCACTGCTGGTAATTCTTCTACACTATCTGCGGTAATTTCAGCAGATGCAAAACTTGCACCACCAATACCATCTTTACCTGTAGCACTTCCTACAAAAAATACTGGATTACCTTTTCCTAATGCAATGGCACTAACGGTCTTACCAGCTTTCACAATACCCACACTCATGGCGTTCACTAAAGGATTGGTATGATAGCAATCTTCAAAATACAATTCACCCCCCACGGTTGGAACACCAAAACAGTTTCCGTAATGTCCAATACCATGTACTACTCCAGCCAATAATCTTTTTGTTTTTGTATCGTCTAGTTTACCAAAACGCAAACTATTTAATGATGCTATAGGTCTTGCACCCATCGTAAAAATATCTCTCTGAATTCCACCCACACCAGTTGCAGCACCTTGAAATGGTTCCAATGCACTTGGGTGATTGTGTGATTCAATTTTAAATACTACACCATAATCATTTCCGATATCCATCAAACCTGCATTTTCTTCACCAGCAGCCACCAACATTCTTCCTCCATCTCTAGGAAGTGTTTTTAACCATTTGATAGAGTTTTTATAACTACAATGTTCGGACCACATTCCACTAAAAGCACATAGCTCTGTAAAATTTGGGGTACGACCAAGCTTTTGCTTGATTAACTCAAACTCTTCTTCTGTTAGTCTTAATTGTTGGGCTGTTTTTACCGTGATTTCCATGGATGTTTGTCTTTATCTATTAAAGTTGTGGCGAAGTTACAAAACAGGCGACTTAACTAACCTAGTGATTTACCAACATTCATAAGCTTAACTGTTAGAAGATTCATTATAGATTTAAATGATTTTCAACAGATTGTAGTAGTTTTAAATATATAATTATTTTATAATATTTATATTTTATACACAATTCATTAGAATTGAATGATCAACTTGTAGAAAATTAACAAAAGAAGATATCTTTGTCTGTAATTATTTATATTTTAAATTAATAATATATGTCATTAAGAACAGACGCTGTCAACCATGTAAGCCATGGAAAAGTTCAAGCTCCTGAAATAAAAGGTGCAAAAATCACTGGAGTTTTTGGTGAAAATGTTTTCACTTTAAAAACAGCAAGAGAATACTTAAGCGATGAAGCTTACAAGAGCTTGGTTGCAAGTATCAAAGGCGGTAAAAAAATTGATCGCTCTGTAGCTAGTCAAATTGCATCTGGGATGCGTGCATGGGCAGAGAGCAAAGGAGTTACACACTATACACACTGGTTCCAACCATTAACAGGAAGTACAGCAGAAAAACACGATTCATTCTTTACCTTAAAAGGTGATGGAACTGCTATTGAAGAATTTGAAGGTGCTGCCTTAATTCAACAAGAACCTGACGCTTCTTCTTTTCCAAATGGTGGATTAAGAGCAACATTCGAAGCAAGAGGTTATTCTGCATGGGATCCTTCTTCTCCCCCATTCATTATTGAAATTGGTAATGGAAAAACATTGTGTATCCCAACTATATTCATTTCTTACACTGGTGAATCTTTGGACTACAAAGCGCCTTTGATGAAAGCAGTAGAAGCAGTGAATAAAGCGGCAGTGAATGTTTGTAATTACTTTGATAAGAATGTTACAAAAGTGGTACCCACTTTAGGTTGGGAACAAGAATATTTTGTCATTGATGAAGCTTTAGTGAATGCAAGACCAGACTTACTTCAATGCGGTAGAACGGTATTTGGATTTACGCCTGCAAAAGGTCAACAATTAGAAGATCATTATTTCGGATCTATTCCTGAAAGAGTGTATGCTTTTATGCGTGACTTTGAAAACGAATCTTATAAATTAGGTATCCCTCTAAGAACTAGACACAATGAAGTGGCACCTGCTCAGTTTGAGTGTGCTCCTATTTTTGAAGAAGTAAATATTGCAGTAGATCATAATATCTTATTAATGGATGTGATGACTAGAGTAGCAAAGCGTCACCATTTAGTGGTATTGTTACACGAGAAACCATTTGCTGGCATCAACGGAAGTGGTAAGCATAATAACTGGAGTATGGCTACTGATACTGGTGTAAATTTATTAGCACCCGGCAAAACTCCAAAGACCAATTTAATGTTCTTGACTTTCTTTGTGAATACCATTAAAGCGGTACATGATTATGCAGATATCTTAAGAGCATCTATTGCATCTGCTTCTAACGATTTCCGTTTAGGCGCTAACGAAGCACCTCCAGCGATCATCTCTGTTTTTATTGGTGATTACTTAACCAAAGTATTAAACGATGTAGAGAGCAGAGTGAATAGTAAATTTGATGAGCAAGATGAAGCTATTTTAAAAATAGATTTACACAGAAGTATCCCTGAATTATTAATTGATAATACAGATAGAAACAGAACTTCTCCTTTTGCTTTCACTGGAAACAAATTTGAATTCCGTGCGGTGGGTTCTACTGCCAATTGTGCATTACCTATGACTGTATTGAATACAATTGTTGCTGATACATTAGTGAAGTTCTCTGAAGAAGTTGATGCTTTGATTGAGAAAGGTGACAAGAAAGAAATTGCAATTATGCAAGTAATTCAAAAGTACATTGTTGCTAGCAAGAAGATTTTATTTGAAGGAGATGGTTACAGCGAAGCATGGCATAAGGAAGCTGAAAAAAGAGGCTTACCTAATTTAAAGACTACACCAGTAGCTTTAGATGCAATGGTAACGGATAAAGCAAAGAAATTGTTCAAAGACAATGGAATTTATACAACTGCTGAATTAGAAGCTAGACACGAGATTGAATTAGAAAAGTATATTAAGAAAGTACAAATTGAAGCGCGTGTTATGGGCGATTTAGCAACTAACCATATTATCCCAGCTGCTATCAAGTATCAAAATGAGTTATTAAAGAATGTAAACTTATTGCGTGATGCAGCTTTACCAGAAAAATTATACAAGGGCCAATTGACTTTATTAAAAGATGTTAGTACGCATATCCAACAAGTGTATGAAAATACCCATGCAATGGTTGAGGAAAGAAAAGTAGCTAACAATATTGAACACTCTCGTGAAAAAGCAATTGCTTATGAAGCGAAAGTGAAAGCGCAATATTTTGATAAGATTCGTTACCATGTTGATAAATTAGAGCAATTGGTAGACGATGAATTATGGACCCTACCTAAGTATAGAGAATTGTTATTCTTAAGATAAG
>JAFMEV010000017.1 GCA_017856545.1 Chitinophagaceae bacterium | reverse complement strand
TTTATCTACCTACCCATATTTGCCCAATTAGACACTGTTATTGTCACTGCACAAAAAAGAACTGAACTACTACAAAAAGTACCTATTGCTGTAAGCACATTCAACAGCAATCAAATAAGCGCTTACAGAATATGGAATACCAAAGATATTAGTGGTATTATTCCCAATGTATACAGTGCAGATCCAGGAGATGGAAGAGATGTAACTGCGATCAGAGGTATCGCAACCACTTCTTATGACCCATCAACAGCAGTATATATTGATGGAGTCAATCAATTCAATCTAGATAGCTATATCCCTAATTTATTTGATGTAGAAAGAATAGAGATTTTAAGAGGCCCACAGGGAAGTTTATATGGTAGAAATGCGATGGGTGGTGTCATTAATATCATTACCAAACAACCCACAAACTATAGTAGTGGCTCTGCAGAATTAAGTGTAGGTAATTATGGACAAAAAAGAATGAACCTCAATATTAAAACACCTATCATAAAAGATAAACTATTTGCAGGGGTAAGTGGATTATATGATGCAAGAGATGGATATTATCAAAACCAATACAATCAATTACCTTATGATCGTCAAAAAGGAATTTCAGGAAATTATTTTTTGAAATACATCATCAATAAACAATGGTCCATCAATTTTAATACAAAACATAGAGATCAAGAGAATAAAGGTGCATTTCCATTAGTAATTGGTGTAGAAGAAGCATTCAAAAATCCTTTTATACTAAATCAGAATGCAACCACTACCATGATAGATAAAACAATCAACAGCTCTTTATCTATTTTATACAATGGAAATACTTATCAATTCAGTGCACAAACTGCATATCAAAAAAACTACAGATATTATACCAACCCTATTGATGGAGACTTTTCTCCATTAAATGCAATTAGCGTGGTGAATAATTATGGTAAAGACTGGAATCAAATTTCAGCATGGACCCAAGATCTCAAACTGAATTCTGTAAATAATCAATCATTGAAATGGACCATTGGCGCCTATTTATTTTCACAAAATGCGCCCACTAAACAAGGCACCTATTTTGGTACTGATGCATATTTGCTGGGAATAGAAAATAGTAATTTCACTCTTATTAACGCTACCCAAATTCAAAGAAAAGGAATTGCAGTTTATGGACAAGGTACCTATGCTATTTCTTCTAAGTTAAATGCAACAGCTGGAATAAGAAGAGACTTTGAAGCAATTCAACAATCTGTTGCTGGATCTTTACTAATGGATGAGAATAAGGCAATTTATGAAACTCAGCCACTCATCAGTAGAAAAACAAATTTTGGCGCCCTATCCCCTAAACTAGGTTTGGATTATCAATTCTCCTCTACTCAAATGGCTTTTATCAATTATAGTAAAGGGTTTAGACCAGGTGGCTTGTCCCCACTTAGTTCTGATCCTTCTCAGCCTCCTTTGATCAGATACAAACCAGAATATAGTAATAATATAGAATTAGGTTTGAAAAATACTTTATTCCAAAATCATGCTAGATTAAACCTTACTTTATTTTACACACAATTGGTAGATGCTCAAGTGCCTACTTTAGTTCTGCCTGATGCCATTACCATTATTCAAAATAGAGGTAAACTAAATAGCAAGGGTATTGAATTAGAATTTACGGCAAAAGCCAATACTCATTTAAGCATTGACTATAATGCTGGATTCACTCATGCCAGATTTGAAACATTAGAAGTTGCACAAAACGGAACTAGTAATATCTATAATGGCAATAAACAAATCTTTACACCAGATGTGGTTTCAAATCTGGCATTACAATACGACCAAAAATTAAAGAACCATCTAACTGCATTTGTAAGAACAGAATGGAAATATATTGGCACAACTTATTTTGATTTAGCCAATAGTATACAACAAAGTCCCTATAGTATATTTAATGCTAGTGTAGGCTTCAATATGGGTAATTTGAATATGAAGTATTGGTCAAGAAACCTTACGAACCAAAAATACATTGCTTATGCTTATGATTTTGGAGCTATACATTTAGGAGACCCTGCAACCAACGGATGTAGTATTGCCCTTAAATTTTAATGTAATTATG
Source organism: Chitinophagaceae bacterium (assembly GCA_017856545.1). GTDB lineage: Bacteria > Bacteroidota > Bacteroidia > Chitinophagales > Chitinophagaceae > Sediminibacterium. The sequence goes on along the minus strand of JAFMEV010000017.1, from coordinate 21,514 downwards.
AACTAGATGTATTAAATTCATATCCAAAATTCATAAGCTTTAAAGCCTAATAAACCAATTATGAGAAATAAAATAGCCATTCTTTTGATTTGCTTGATTGCATATAGTAATGCAAGCTTTAGCCAAGTGTTAAACTTAAAAAATCAAGCAGAGATTATTGATGAGGTGTTGGACGACCGTATCAATCATTTATTACCTAGTTTAATGGAAAAGCATAAAATTGATATGTGGATCATTGTGTCTCGTGAATACAACGAAGACCCTATCATTAAAACCATGCTACCTGCAACTTGGCTGAGTGCAAGAAGAAGAACCATCATTGTATTTTATTATAACCCACAAACTAAACAGTATAAAAAACTAGCAGTAGCAAGATATAAAGTGGGTAATACTATCGAAGCAGCATGGGATCAGGCTAAATTTCCTAATCAATGGGAACAATTAAATCAAATTGTCAATACTCTACAACCTACTAGAATTGGCATAAACTATTCTACAGATTTTGGCCACGCCGATGGTTTAGATCTAACGGACTATCAAGAGTTAACTAAAGCAGTAAAACTTCCTAAAGGTGCTGCATTTGTATCTGCCTCCAATTTAGGCGTGTCTTGGTTAGAAACCAGAACCCAAAGAGAAATGGAGTTCTATACGCAAGTAAATAGTATCACCCATAAAATTATTGAAGAAGGATTTAGCAGTAAAGTAATTACTCCAGGAGTTACTACCACAGATGATTTAGTTTGGTGGTTTAGACAAAAACTAAATAATATGGGATTAGAAACTTGGTTTCATCCTTCTGTGGATGTTCAAAGAAATGACTCTGTAAACTTTGATCATTTAAAAACTTTTTCTAGAGAATTAAATAATAATCCTACTATTCAAGCTGGTGATTTATTACATGTAGATTTTGGTATTAAATATTTACGCTTAAACTCAGATATACAAGAGCATGCCTATGTATTAAAACCTACTGAAACAGATGCTCCTGCCTATTTAAAAGAAGGCTTAAAAACAGCTAATAGATTACAAGATATTTTAACAAATAATTTTAAAGAATTTAGTACAGGTAACGAAATCTTAAAAGCTTCATTAGATCAAGCTAAAGCAGAAAACATTGTTGCAAGTATTTATACCCACCCTATTGGATACTATGGACATGCAGCCGGACCAGCCATTGGTATGTGGGATATGCAAAATGGGGTGCCAGGAAGTGGTGATTACCCAATGTACAAAAACACTTGTTATTCTATTGAATTAAACGCTTCTGTATTCATCAAAGAATGGAATAAAAATGTCCGTTTTATGTTAGAACAAAACGGACATTTCGATGGAAAAAATTTCTACTATATTGATGGAAGACAAACCAGTCTTCATTTAGTAGGAAGACATTAATCTACTATTTGTAAAATCTCCATTGACTCTTGTAATCCTCGGTCAGTGGAGATTTTAATAATAAAGCTCTTAGCATCTCTATAGGCATATTATTCTCTTTCATCACTGCATCATTGAATTGCTTCAACGACATTTTTCCAGAACCTACCACTTCCTCTTTTAATGCCCTAATTTGCAATGCACCAATCATATAGGCTAATTGGTATAAAGGACCATATCCTCCTGTGAAAGATCTTCTCACTTCTCCCTCGGCATTTGCTCTCTCATGACCTACTCTATCTACTAAGAAATCAATACACTCTTGTGGAGACCATTTTTCTAAATGATAATTTAAAGAGAAGATAATTCTAGCACATCTATGCATTCTCCAAAACAACATACCAATTCTATCTTCTGCATTTCTCGGGAATCCCTTATCCCACAATTCAAATTCCCAATACAATGACCAACCTTCTGTCCAAAATGGTGTTTCAAAGCTTCTATAGCTTTTATAACGATCATTCATGAAACCTTCTAAATGATGACCTGCAATTAATTCATGATGTACAGTTGATCTAGAGAAGTGAGGATTATTACCTCTCATACTCATCAATTTAGCATCATCATCCATTTCATCTGTTGGATAAGAAATCATTAAAGTTTCTCCACCTAGAAAGAAGGGACTCACCAATTGTTGCTTTGGAGTCATCATAATCATTCTCCAAGTTTCTTCTGCCAATGGCGGTATGGTGATCATATCGTTTTTCTTGATAAAATCAATAGATTGATTGTATAAATCCATGATCATTTCAGGTTGCTTACCCACAGGCACATAAGTATTTTTCACTTTTTCTAATGCAGCTTTCCAATTGTCTCCAAACCCTAATTCTCTGGAAGCTCTTAACATCTCTTTATCACACCATGCAAATTCTTTCTCCGCTATTTTAATCAACTCTTGTGCGTTGTATGGAATAAATGCATTGTGCAAAGAAGTCTCAATAGCTTCAGCGCCAATGGGATTTCCCACAATACCCGATTGATCTGCTTTTTGATTAGAAGATGCATCCGTCTTTTTTACAATAGCTTGCTGATATACATCCAAAGAACTATCTAATTTCTTAAAAGATTGAGCAGTCCACCAACTATACATTGGGTCATAGCCATTGTAAAAATCATTGATTGACTTGATAGCTTTTTTATACCCTCTGATAGTTCTATTGATATGCATTGAAGATGCTTTAGCAATATTGGCTGATCGGTTCAGCTCTGATATTTTTTGTTGGATCTCTTTACTCAACTTATTCCAACTCAAAGCCGTTTGTTCAGCATTGATATTCGCTCCTCTTCTTCTTGATTGCTCTTGAGTATAAATAACAGCAGCAAAATCTACCCAATTTTTAGAAGATTGATAATTAGTTTCTTCTATACTTAGATCATTCAGGTTAGCCTCTAATTGATTTTTAAATAATAAATAATCTACTTTATCAGACTGAGACAAAGACTTAAAAGACAAGTCTTTTATTTTACCTAAATACTCTTTATAAAAAGAAATCATTCTACCTCTTTTCTCTGGAGACATATCGATTACATAAAATCGCTCTAATGATCCTTTGTCTGCCTGAAAATGTTGTAAGATTTGAGGCATTTTATCTTGTGCATTTGAATGGTATTGAAGAAACATCAATACAGAAAGCAGCAAGATGATTTTGTTGAAGTGGTTTTTCATTGGGTATTATTTACAATTTTGTGAAATATAAGTATCTACGCCTGCATAATTTTTTGACTTGGCAGCATATAAAGACTCACAAGCTTTGGGCTTATTATTTAATGCAATAAAACTCATGGCCATAAAAAATTCAGACTTGCCAGTATTTGCTGTTGGGAACTTTATTGCTTTGTCAAAATAGATAACAGCATTTTTAAAATCCTTAGCGGTATAATAGCATATTCCTGCATTTTCGTAATGTGTGTAATTATTGGGATCAGATGCGATGGCCTTTATATAGGATTGTGCTGCTTTAGTATAATTGCCTTTCATAAATGCTTGTGTTCCTTGTGCTGCATAATCCACTATAACCGTATTCTTTAAAGCCAGATTCCCAGATCTTGCAAAAACACTTATGACGTTTTTAAATAAAGCCGAATCAGCTGGGTAAGTTTTTATGGCGCTATCCAATAAGCTATTTAAATGCGCGTCTGTACCATTCTTAACCTCATACATACCCAATAAGTATTGATTCCAAGCTTCCCCACTAGGTCTATACTTATTATATAAGTTAAATGCTTTTTGAATTTCAACAGTATCTTTTTGCTTAGCTGCTGCAAAAATCACATTCTTATAATAACTGGTTGCTCTTGGCCAATTATAAAATGCCCTCTTTGCATAATAAGATACACTATCAAATTTCTGTTGTGCAGCAAATACTGCTGTTCTTATAAAATCGTTGTAGTGTAAACTAGGGTTTACGTTATCACTCTCTCTTAATAATCGAAGGGCTTCATCATAGTGCTTATCTCTAAATTCGTATCTAGCTATTAAAGCAGGAATAGGAAGTGTAGAGGTAGATAAATTAGGAATAGAAGGTAAGCCTTCTTTCACTTCATTTAAATCCATTTTAGGATCAGCATCAATTTCTCCCATTACATATTTCTGCACTTTTAAAGAATCATAAGTAAGTTTTGCAATATAAATAGATGGAAGGATTAGTGAAATTGCAAGTACCAAATACACCATTGGCAACCAGCTCTTTTTTGAAAGAAGAGTCGTTGACTTTAAATGGCCTAATGGTATCCAAACCAAAGCTGCAGATATAGCCAACATGGTTTGCATGGCTGTTCTCTCTGCTGGAAAGTTCAAGAAAGCATCCACTGCATAACAAGTAACCGCCATAAAACTGATGGTTGCAGGAAGATGAAACGCTTTCGCATCTTTATTTCTCCAAATTGTAAAAGCATAGATAGGAAATAATAAGAACATCAAACCAAAACAAAGCCCGCCTACAATACCCAAATCTGCAAACATTTCCAAGAAATCATTATGAGAATGATAAGGCACAAATAAATCATTGGTAAACTCTTTCTCATAAGGTATGGAGGCTAATTTCCAGTTACCATACCCAGCGCCCATAAATGGATGCTTGGTCGCATAATCAATAGCTCCTTCCCATAAGTGTAAACGACCACTTGAGGCATTGTTCTCTAATTTGATAGACTGAATTCTTGCTGTTACTGCACCATTCATAATGGATTCTTCTGCAGTATCTGTAGCATTTGCAATAATTAAATTGGATATAAAAAAAGCTACCACCACTGGAAGAACAAAAAATAACATTCTCCCCAATGATTCTTTAATATCTTTTTTGTCTCTGAAATAGAAGGTTGTTGCTGCGAAAAGGATGATGATAATAGCAAGTCCAACAAAAGTAGATCTAGTACTTAAAAGAAATAAAGCAATTGTACCAAGCAACAAAACAAATGAACACAAAACTCTTACTAAAATTTTACTTCTTACAATTATCCAAACAATAAAAGGAAATTTAATCAATAAGCTAGCTGCCATCACATTCTTATTCCCATGATTACCAGTAATACTTCCTATACTTGGATCAAAATTGGTTTTAACATTATTATTAAATGTCGAAATCACATAAATAGCATCATACAATAAAATAAATCCAACAATATATGCAACGATATTAAATACCTTTTCTATGTCTTGTTTATAAAATAAAATAGAGACATTGATGAAAATAATATAAGTGGTTATTAATCTTGCCAGGGTAACCAATGTCTCGGTTGGGTTGAGTGCATAAAAATAAGAGCCCATTGCCCAGATAACTAAAGCACTAAATACCAGCGTGAACTTGTAGCTATAAATTGCTTGAATCGCTTCTGAATAAGTTGATTTATTGAAAAATATATACCCAAGTACTACCAAATCCAATGCACTTGAATACAACCACTGCGCGCCCATCACATCCGCCCCTCCTAAATCTGGGATAAAATGAACCAATAAATACAATATTGTAAACAAAATAGTGCCAATAGAAAGAGAAGCTTGCCTAGCCATATTATAATCATGATTTATTAGGTAAATATACTATTAAAACTATGCTTGATTTGCCCTTTTTTAAATAAATTAGGGTCTAATAAAACAACTATGAGAAAAACAATTGGCCTATTGAGTCTATTATGTATTGGATTAGCAAATAATAGTACTGCTCAAGCAAAACAAGAATGGAATTCCATTTTTGCAAAAATCAACAAAGAAGTACTTGAACATTCCAATGCATATAACTCTTTAAAGATTGCTTCAGAAACCATTGGTCATCGATTAACTGGTTCCGAAAATGGCAAAAAAGCAGAAGACTTTGCTTATAATTTATTGAAGTCATATGGTTTTAGCAATGTTCGTTATCAACCCTTCGAAGTAGAAAGTTGGAGCAGAGGAACTTTGAAAGTAGAAATAGGTTCAAGTATGGATCAATTAAAAACTTACAAATCTGTTTCATTAGCACACTCACCAGTGGCAAGTGACATTCAATTAGAAGTAGTGGATATGGGCAATGGCGTGGAAGATGATTACCAAGCTGCTCCAGATAAAGTAAAAGGAAAAATCGCTTTGGTGTATTTGGGCACCTTACCTGGCTCAAAAGCAGGGACTCCTAGTTTACACCGTTCAGAAAAGACCGCTATTGCTACAAAATATGGAGCAAAAGGAATTATTGTTATTAATACTGCAGCCAACGGCGTTCTATTAACCGGCACAGCATCTGTTACAGGAAAATTAATTCCTATTCCTGCTGTTTGTGTTGGTAAAGAAGATGGTATGGAATTAAAAGCACAAATACAAAAGGGCCCATTGTATAGTCATATTCAAATGACCAACAACTCAGGTTTAATCAAAGCTAGAAATGTAATTGCAACTATCAACGGTACTAGTATTGCTAAAGAAAAAATTGTGGTTGGTGGACATTTGGATAGCTGGGATTTAGCTACTGGTGCTATGGATAATGGAATTGGTTCTTTCTCTGTATTGGATATGGCTAGAACATTTAAAGCTTTAAAGCTTCAACCTGCAAGAACCATCGATTTTGTGATGTTCATGGGAGAAGAAGAAGGATTATTAGGATCTAGGGCATATGTGGATGAAGCTATCAAAGATAAAAGCATTGATCAAATTAGATACATGTTAAATTATGATATGACCAATGATCCAAAGGGATACCATACGAGCGATGCAGATAGTAAAGAATTATTTGAATCGATTGGGAAAATTGCCAATCAATTAGATAGTAATTTTAAAAATACTTTTTCTGTGGGCGCTGGATTACATAGCGATCACCAACCATTTATGTTACATGGCGTTCCTACGGGTGGTGGCGCAGGTGGCTCCTTGCCAAAAGGTGCAGGCCCATGCTATCATGCAGACTGTGATGTATTTAGTTTAGTGGAAGATAAGGGTATGAGAAATACAGTTCGTTTTAATACCATGTTATTATACGGCGTGGCTGATTCAAAAGAATTAAAAGCAAAGCATTTCACTGATGAAGAAACAAGATTGTTTTTAATCAAGAATAATTTAAAAGAACCATTAACTATTGCAGGTGAATGGCGCTGGAAAGACTAATGCATTAAAACAGTTTTACCAGTTGCAGCAGATTGCTTTGCAGCCTCTAAAATTTTATTGACCATTAAATTATTTTCAAGAGAGTAGAGTCCAAAAGGCTCTACTTTTTCTTTTCCTCTTAATACTGCATGCAAATAAGAAAATGGATTGGTATATACATGAATATCTTTTTCTGTAACCCACTTTTCATATTCTGGTAAAGATTCTTTATTTCTTAATCTCATTTTATTAGCATTCACTGCTACTATATATGCACTATCCCCATATACTTCCATATCTTTTCTACTAAATGTCCAATTCCATGAAGCCTGAATAATGGCTTGGGTTTTTGGATAATTCAACACAATTGTTGCATCATCATCCACATGAGGATATAATCCTGGCTTAAATTGATTCGTTACAGCTGTTACAGATACAGGCAACTGACCCTTCATTAAGTAAGTAATTAAATTTGCACCATAGCAACCAAAATCTACAATGGCACCTCCCCCATTTTTTACAGGATCAGTTAACCAATTAAAAAATTCGTCCCCAACGCCAATTTCTCTTGGACCTTGATGTCCATGATGGAATACCACCTTTCTTATTTGACCAACATAATTACTATCCTTAATCATTCTAAAAGTTTCATAGGTACTAGGATACCAAGAAGTTTCAAAATTGGTCAACAACATTACTTTATGTTTGTCTGCAATTGACTTCATGATTAAAGCATCTTCTAATGTAGCTCCCAAGGGTTTCTCCACCATAATATGAATTCCTTTTGGGGCAGCAACCTGAGTAACATATAAATGCTCTTTGATAGAACCAAAAGCAAGAACAGCTTCAGGTTTTTTAAGATCCAACACAGTATTCAAATCGGTATAAAATAAAGCAGGATCTAAATGGTATTTAATTGCATGCTTCTTTGCCAATGCTTTATCGGGTTCATAAATTCCCACTATCTCCATTTCTTCAGACTTGGCTTTATCTAAAATCCATCCTGAATGGCCATGAGATGTGCCTGCAACGACTACTCTTACTGCACCGGATTGATTCGTTTTTTGAGAATAAACCAACTTACTAGAGATAAATAAAGTAAGAATAGATACAACCAAGATTTTAGTTTTCATATAAGAAGCTTTGTTCTTTGAAAGTAAGTAAATATTTGAATAAATCTTGAAAATAAAGAGGGCCCCATAGAAATGGGGCCCGATTAACGATTGCTTGCTTAATAAACTAAATCCAAAAAAATGTACAACTTATAATTTCATTATTTTAAATATTACAATAGCATTAGGCTTATTATTTATTAATATATAAATTAATTTGTATATTATATTTATACCCTAAAATTAGCAATTTTTAGACAAATTATTGGTTAATTTATCATATTTAATTTTTTACAATATAAAAGTATGCTGAAAATAAATTAGTTCTTAGTCACCACTCCAATAAGTTAACTCATACTAATTCATGACAAATGTCATGTTTTGCATTACAGGGTCTAAACTATTGAAAACTTTAAAATACCCTTGTTTGTACCATTTATACCTGGCCAAATTAGCCAAAATGACTGCTTTTATAAATTGCTTATCCTTTTCAAGCTTACCGATAAAAGTTTTTTGAGCTGGATTTGCATCATTTTTAATCAATGTATACCAATCTATATTACCATAAGTCTTTAAAAAATCTTCTTCTGTCTTGAATCCAGCAAAATCCTTTTTATGTTGTAGATACCAATTCAAACAAAATTGATCCAATACATCTTGTTCCCATATTTTTATGTAATTGGAATCTGAATAAATACCATGTATTGGCATCCATTGATCTGGATAAATTCCTCCACCTCCATAAACGATATGTCCTTTGGGAGTTTTATATGCCTTCCCTTTTTGTGCAGAATCGGGTGTTCCCATTGCATCTGCATTTAAACGATTATAAAAATCATGTTCATATGCTAACTTACCATTGGCATAAGACCTTTGGATATTTCTTCCTAATGGAGAATAATATTTTGCTGTGGTTAATCTCAATGCACCACCATTAGACAATCTAAACTGCTGTTGCACTAATCCTTTTCCAAAACTAGTTCTTCCAATAATTTTTGCTCTATCCCAATCTTGTAGTGCACCTGCTAACACTTCACTTGCTGATGCAGAACCCTCATCCATTAAGACAAATACTTTTCCTTGCTCAAATAATCCTTCCCTTTTAGTGGTATAATCCACTCTAGGAGCATGCAATCCTTCTGTATATACGATTAACTTATTCCCGCTTATTAATTCATCTGCAATGGCCACTGCCTCAGACAATAATCCTCCACCATTCCCTCTAAGATCAATCACTAATGCTTTGATACCTTTTTGAACCATTGGATCCAAGGCTTGCATAAATCCTTCATAAGTTCTATCAGAAAATTTATCAATTCTTATATATCCAGTAGTATCATTCATCAAATAACCAGCTTCAATAGAACCCACTGGAACATTCCCTCTAACTACATTCTTAATCATTTTTTTTCCTCCTCTTAATAGCTCTAATTTAACAGTAGAACTTTCTGGGCCTTTGATTCTTTTTCTGATTTCTTCACTGTCCCATTTTTTTCCTGAAATCTGAAGGGTATCATCTGCTTTCAATAAAATATCTCCTATTTCTAAACCCGCTTTGGCAGAAGGACCCTCAGGAATAACATAGGTCACTACAACACTATCTTTATGTTTTTTAAATTCAATTCCAATACCTCTATAATTGGTTCCTAATTGCTCATTCACTTCCACTAAATCTGTTGGTGGGATATACACTGAGTGTGGATCTAAGTGTGCAAGGTATTCTTCAATTAATTTAACTGATAAACTATCTGCAGGCAAACTATCTACATATTTAGAGCGAGCAATCTCCATGATTTCTTCAATAGGTGTAGTGGCAGGTTGATTAAATGCATCAAAGGAAAAATGACCTTTTGTAAAATTTCCAATAACCATGCCTACGATTAAAATAAGGGCATATAAAATTGGCTTATGCCAATTAGAAGATAGATTTTCTTTCATGATATTATGTTAACACAAAATTACATGAATTAAAGCTTAAAATATGCTAATTTCACCTTGAGATCAATCAACATGAAAAACAACTTTATTATAGCTGATAGTGGAGCTACCAAATGTCAATGGACTATTGTTCAAAAAAACAAGAAAAAAACAATTACCACTATTGGAATAAGCCCCTATTTCTTAAGCACAGATGAAATAATACAAATTATTCAGAAAGCATTTGATAAGAAAGTAGATTGTAGCGTAATGAAGAATATTTATTTTTATGGAACTGGCTTAAGCAATCCAAGCAATGTACAAACCTTAAAAAAAGCTTTAAAAAAAGTATTTCATAAAGCTAGTTTAGATATTCAAACCGATTTAATGGCTATTGCGAGAGCTGCTTGCATGGACCAAAAAGGAGTAGCTTGTATTTTAGGTACTGGCTCTAACGCTGGTTTTTATAATGGTAAAAAAATTGTAAAGAATAGCCCTGGTTTGGGATATGTTTTAGGGGATGAAGGAAGTGGAACCTATTTAGGAAAAAAAGTATTGCAATATTATTTATATAAAACTTTTGACGAGGATTTGATGAATGCTTTTGAACAAAAGTACAAGACCGATAAATCAAGTATTTTAAACAAAGTTTACAAAGAACCTTTACCTAATAGATATATTGCACAGTTCACAGAGTTTTTAGTTGACAACAGAGGCCATTATATGATTGAAAATATTATTGAAGATGGATTAAATGATTTTTTCTTTACCCACTTGAATAAATTAAATGAATCATGGTTGTACCCTATTCATTTTGTTGGTAGTGTAGCTTATGGTTTTAAAGATGTATTAAAACAATTGGCACATACCTATGAATTTGAATTAGGGAAAATCATGAAAACCCCAAGTGAGGGTTTATTAGCTTATCACAACAAGCATTAGTAGCATTGTATGCACGACATTGAACCTTATTATCATTGGAGACATTTATATACTGCTGAAGAAGATGCTAGATCTCCGTTTTTTGGACAAACCTATAGCGAATTTGAATTTTCTCAAACGGTTTATAATTATTATATCCATCCACAATGGGATTCGATTGGTAGCAAGACATTGTATGTTAAAATCATTTACGCAGACTACGAATTGGGATTTGCCATCATTGAAATGATTGGCGAATGGAATGATGCGATTGAAAATGATATTATGACATTCAAAAGAGAGGTTTTAGAAAAGCTAATGGATGAAGGAATCCATAAGTTTATTTTAATTACAGAAAGTGTCTTCAATTTTCACAATGGAGACAAAGACTATTATGAAGAATTGTATGAAGAATTAGCTGACGAAGATGGCTGGGCTGTGATGGTGAATTTTCACAAAGCATCCCAGCATGATTTTTTACTGAAAAAATTAAACAGATATATAGAGTTAATGGAATTTGATAATTGGAGAACCTATAAACCTGAAGATTTTTTTCATTTAATTGATAAAAAGTTAAACGATCGTCTAACTTAATACACTAAATCTTCATAAGCTGCTAAAAGCTCTCTATAAGCATGATCCTCTTTGGCCAATTTAGCGGCAGCCATACCCTTTTCATACCAACTTATTGCAGCTGCTACTTCTTGTAAATCCACCAAGCACTTTGCCAAATGATAGTATGACCCTATATAATCTGGAAACTCAGTCAAAATTTCGATGAACAAATCCTTCGCTTTTAGAGGCTCCCCAATCTTGATGTATTCCAACGCCAATGCATGTCTTAAGAAATTATCCTTAGGTTGTTGATTTAAAAATTCAATAATTCTTTCTATTCGAGTCATCTTAACATATTTTTGCACTTTGGATAGTAAAAAACTACCTTATATTTGCATTAGTTGCATAAACAACTAATATTGATAAAACACAAAATTCACTATTATGAAGGTGCTCGTTTGCATTAGTAAAACACCAGACACTACAGCCAAAATTGCATTTACCGAAGGTAACACAAAGTTTGATGAAAACGGTGTGCAATGGATTATCAACCCTTATGACGAATGGTATTCTTTAGTTAGAGCCATTGAGTTAAAAGAAAAAGATGCCAATGTGATCATTCACTTAGTTACTGTAGGAGCAGCAGATGCTGAACCAATCATTCGTAAAGCTTTGGCATTAGGTGGAGATGAAGCTATAAGAGTTAATAATTCAAGCAGTGACTCCATGGTGGTTGCTCAAGAAATTGCTGCCATTGCAAAAGAAGGAGCTTATGATTTGATTTTAACCGGTAAAGAAACCATTGATTATAATAGTGCAAGTATCGGATCTATGTTATGTGCATTGTTAGATCAAAACTATATTGCTGCAGCAACTAAATTAGAAATAGACGGTACCAAAGCCATAGTAACAAGAGAAATAGATGGTGGTGAAGAAACAGCTGAAAGCAATTTACCAATAATTGTAAGTTGTCAAAAAGGTATGGCAGAACAAAGAATACCCAATATGAGAGGTATTATGGCTGCAAGAACTAAGCCTTTAAAAGTGGTAGAAGCTTCTATTCAAACTGCCACTACCAGTATTCAACAATTTGATTTACCAGCAGCAAAATCTGGTGTAAAATTAATTGATCCAACACAAATGGATGAATTAGTAAAATTATTGAAAGAAGAAGCAAAAGTTATTTAATCAATCCCCTTTAATCATAGAACCATGGTATTAATATATATAGATCAAGCAGATCAAGAAGTAAAAAAAGCATCTTTAGAAGCTATCTCTTATGGAGCAGCTTTAGCAAAACAAATGGGCACCAATGCGGAAGCCATTATTTTAGGTACCGTAAAAGAAGACCTAAGTCAATTAGGAAAATATGGTGTTACTAAAGTGCATCAGGTAGCTAATGATAGTTTAAATCATTTTGACGCAAGAGTGAATGCAACTGTGACAGCTGAAGCAGTTAAACTGGCTGGCGCCGATGTAATTGTTTTCGCACATAACACCAATGGTAAAGCTATTGCACCTGCAGTTGCTGTAAAATTAAATGCGGGTATTGTTACTGGAGCGAGTGCACTTCCTAAAACAGATAATGGTTTTGTAGTGACTAAAACTGTTTTTTCTGGAAAAGCATTTGCATCAATTAAAATAGATACTCCAATTAAAGTCATTACCATCAATCAAAATAGTTTTGGGACTCAAAGTACAGAAGGAACTGCAACCCTTGAAACATTGGCTGTATCGGTACCTACTTCAAGTATAAAAATCACTTCCGTAAATAAAGTACAAGGGGAAATCCCATTAACTGAAGCAACCCTTGTGGTAAGTGGAGGTAGAGGTTTAAAAGGACCTGAAAACTGGGGCGTTTTGTTAGACCTAGCAAAAGCTTTGGGTGCATCTACAGCATGTAGCAGACCAGTGTCTGATTCAGATTGGAGACCACACCACGAGCATGTGGGCCAAACAGGTTACCAAATTGCACCCAACTTATATATAGCTATTGGTATCTCAGGGGCCATCCAACATTTGGCTGGTGTAAATAGAAGTAAAACAATTGTGGTAATCAATAAAGATCCTGAAGCACCTTTCTTCAAAGCAGCAGACTATGGCGTGGTGGGAGACGCATTTGAAGTAGTGCCAGCACTCACTGCAGCAATATTAAAATCTAAGGCTAGCGCATAATAAATTCATGTAACTTTGGGTAGCGTTAATTTGTATGCAGAAAATAGAATTAGAAATTGTTGCATTATCTCATAGTATCACGCAGTCCAATTCTTATGCAGTGATCTTAGGAGAAGTGGGTGGCTCCAGAAGGCTTCCTATTGTAATAGGCGGCTTTGAAGCGCAGGCCATTGCAGTTGCACTGGAGAATATGCATCCCTCTCGCCCACTCACACATGATTTAATGAAAAATTTCATGACTTCATTTGATATTGCTTTGCAAGAAGTATATATCTGCGATTTGCAAGAAGGCATATTTTATTCTAAACTAGTTTGCTTTACAGCCAATGATACTATTGAAATTGATAGCAGAACAAGTGATGCGTTGGCATTGGCAGTGAGATTTGGATGCCCGATTTATGTTTATGAAAATATTTTAGATCAAGCAGGTGTTGCAAGTGAACAAATACAAGGTGAAGCAGCCCAACCTATAGAGACAAGTACTACGAAAAAAGAAAATGATTTAGCTAGTTTAACACTGAGTGAATTAAATGATTTATTAAACGAAGTATTAGAACAAGAAGATTATATCAAAGCAATTGATATTCGAGATGAAATCGCTAAGCGCAATGCACCCAAGAAATAAAGCGCATGATTCAATTTCCACATTGTAAAATTAATTTAGGCTTATCCATCATTGAAAAAAGAACGGATGGATACCACGAATTAGAAACCGTATTCTATCCTGTTCAATTACAAGATATGGTAGAAGTTTGTATTTCAGAAAATACAACTGAAGCAATTCATTTCTCTCATTCAGGTATTCCAGTTCCAGGTGATGACAATAATAATTTATGTATTAAAGCTTATCAATTATTAAAAAATAAGTTTCCTCATATACCTGCCACCCAAATTCATTTACATAAACATATTCCAATGGGAGCAGGTCTGGGCGGAGGTTCCAGCGATGCAACTGCAGTGTTGAAAATAATGAACCAATTATTTAATTTAGCATTAGATCAAAAAGAATTGGTTTTACTCGCTGCACAATTAGGAAGTGATTGTCCATTCTTTGTCTATGATAACCCTTGTCTTGCAAAAGGAAGAGGAGAAATACTAGAGCCCATTGAATGTGATTTAAGTAAGTACTCGGTTGTTTTAGTGCATCCAGGTATTCATGTTTCTACTGCATGGGCATTTGGTCAATTAAACCCCCATAAAAAATCAAATTCCATTGCAACTATTGTGCAACAAGATATTCATACTTGGAAAGATGAATTAATCAACGATTTTGAAGCACCTATCTTTAAAGCACATCCTTTAATTGCTTCTTTAAAAGAATACCTCTACCAAGAAGGGGCAATTTATGCAAGCATGAGTGGCTCAGGTAGTTCTTTATTTGGCATATTCCCAAAAGACAAAACAATTGTTGCTCCAAGCTTTGCACCATCTATTCGCATTGATACAATTTGATTTTATTTAATTTAAATAAAATGCGAACGTTCGTTATTTGATATTTTCTAAACATTATTTTAATTGTTTAGAAAAGTTTAAATGGTTGATAATTTTATTGAACAATATCTCTTAAAAATTAGTATTATTTCGTAATTTTCAACAGATCGACTGTGAAAAAATAATCCGTTAAATCTAATTGAATAAGAGCATGATAGAAACAAAGCCATTGGGATTGTATGACCCTGCTTATGAACACGACGCTTGTGGTATTGGTTTTGTTGCAAGTATAAAAGGTATAAAGTCACACCAAAATGTTGGAGATGCGCTCACTATTTTAGAAAATATGGAGCACCGTGGTGCAAGTGGAAGTGAAGTGAATACTGGAGATGGAGCAGGTATCATGATACAAATTCCACATCAATTTTTCTTTGATGAATTAGCTAAACAAGCCATTCATTTACCCAAATATGGTGAATATGGCGTTGGCTTTATTTTCTTCCCCACTGAAAAAGGGGTCATGGAAGAATGCAAAGAAATATTTAGCAGTGCAGCAGAAAAATTAGGAATAGAAATTATTGGATACAGAAAGGTTCCTGTAAATAAAGAAACTATTGGGCCCACAGCATTAAGTGTTGAGCCTTTAATGGAGCAAGTTTTTGTAAAAAGACCAGATTTAATTACTGATGCAGAATCCTTTGAACGCAAATTATTTATATTAAAAAGTTACGCATCTCATACAATTAACAATACCATTAAGAAAGGCGCTATAGATTTTTATATGACTTCGCTTTCTCAAAATGTAATTGTATACAAAGGCCAATTAACATCACATCAGGTAAGAGCATACTTCCCAGACTTAAGTGACAAAAGAGTAGTTACTGCTTTTGGTTTGGTGCACTCTCGTTTTGCCACCAATACTTTCCCTTCTTGGAAATTGGCACAACCTTTCCGCTATATTGCACATAACGGAGAAATTAACACACTACAAGGAAACTTAAACTGGCTTCGCTCTAATGAATCAAGTTTCTTTTCTCCTTTTTTCAGTAAAGAAGAATTAGACATGGTATTGCCTGTGGTAACACCTGGGCAATCTGATAGTGCGTGTTTAGATAATGTGATTGAATTATTGACCTTATCTGGAAGAAGTTTGCCACATGTAATGATGATGTTAATTCCAGAAGCATGGGATGGTAATGATTTAATGGATCCAGTCAAAAAAGCTTTTTATGAATTTCATGCTGCTATTATGGAAGCATGGGATGGCCCAGCATCTATTTCATTCACCAACGGAAAAATGATTGGTGCTACTTTGGATAGAAATGGTTTAAGACCTTCAAGATATTGTGTTACCAATGACGACAGAGTGATCATGGCATCCGAAACGGGCGCTTTACCCATTGATCAAGCTACTATAATTGAAAAAGGAAGACTTCAGCCAGGTAAAATGTTTGTAGTAGATATGGAAGCTGGTAGAATTATTAGTGATGATGAACTAAAACAATCTATTTGTAGTAAGCAACCTTATGCAGATTGGTTGAATAAATATAAAATTCGTTTAGAAGAATTACCTGAACCAAGAATTCAATTCACCCATTTAGAGCATGATCAAATTTTTAAATACCAAAAAGCATTTGGTTATTCTAAAGAAGATTTGGAAACGATTATTGCTCCTATGTGTTTAGAGGGAAAAGAACCTATTGGCTCTATGGGTACAGATACTCCATTAGCTGTGTTGAGTGATCAACCACAACATATTACTAGTTACTTTAAACAATTATTCGCACAAGTTACCAATCCACCTATTGATCCTATTCGAGAAAGGATGGTGATGTCATTGGCTACTTTTGTGGGAAGTCAAGGAAGCTTATTGATTGAAGATCCTATGGCATCTCACTGTGTTGCCTTAAAACATCCTATTTTAAATAACCATGAATTAGAAAAAATTAGAAGTATTGATACTGGAATTTTTCAAGCAAAAACTTTGCAATGTTATTTTAGAGCGGATGGAAAAGAAGGTTCTCTTAAAAAAGGCTTAGATAGATTATGTAGATATGCAGTAGATGCAGTGGAAGATGGATTTGAAGTCATTGTATTAACAGATAGATCTATTGATTCAGAACATGCAGCAATCCCTAGCTTACTTGCTTGTTCTTCAGTGCACCACCACTTGATCAGAAAAGGTCTAAGAGGTAGAGTTGGCATTATTGTTGAAGCAGGTGATGTTTGGGAAGTGCACCATTATGCTTGTTTGATTGGATTTGGCGCCACTGCCATCAATCCTTATTTAGCTTTATCTAGTATAAGAGATATGAAGTTGAATGAGCAAATCAAAACAGATCTTGATGAAAAATACTTAAAGAAAAATTATATAAAGGCAGTGAATGAAGGCTTGTACAAAGTATTCTCTAAAATGGGTATTTCAACACTTCAATCCTATCAAGGTGCCCAAATTTTTGAAATCATTGGTTTAAATAAAGAAGTAGTTAACAGACATTTTACTGGAGCCACTTCAAGAATTGAAGGAATGGGATTGGATGAAATTGCGAAGGAAATTTTAGCAAAGCATGAATTAGCATTTGCTCAAAAATCTTCTCCTGTGGATAGATTGCCAGTGGGTGGAATTTATCAATGGAAAAGAAGAGGTGAAGCACATTTGTTTAATCCACAAACCATCCATGCTTTACAGCATGCTACTTCTACGAAAGATTATGCAACTTTTAAGAAGTATTCAAAATTAGTAAATGATCAAACAGATAAAGCTTATACATTAAGAAGTTTATTAGATTTCAAACCTTGCAGACCTTCTATTGCTATTGATGAAGTAGAACCTGCCACAAATATTTACAAAAGATTTGCAACAGGCGCCATGTCATTTGGCTCAATTTCTTGGGAAGCACACACTACCCTGGCCATTGCTATGAATCGTTTAGGGGGCAAGAGTAACACAGGAGAAGGTGGTGAAGATCCCATAAGATATCAAAAAATGGAAAATGGCGATTCTATGAGAAGCGCTATCAAACAAGTGGCTAGTGCAAGATTTGGTGTGACTAGCGAATACCTTACCGAAGCAGACGAACTACAAATAAAAATGGCACAAGGTGCAAAACCAGGCGAGGGCGGGCAATTACCAGGTGATAAAGTAGACGATTGGATTGGAAGAACAAGACACTCCACACCTGGCGTTGGATTAATCTCTCCCCCACCACATCATGATATTTATTCCATTGAAGATTTATCACAATTAATTTTCGATTTAAAAAATGCCAATAGAGCTGCAAGAATAAATGTAAAATTAGTGTCTAAAGCAGGTGTAGGGACTATTGCAGCAGGTGTTACAAAAGCAAAAGCAGATGTGGTATTAATTGCAGGTTTTGATGGAGGTACAGGTGCATCACCTTTAAGTTCTATTAAGCATACAGGCTTGCCATGGGAATTAGGTTTAGCAGAAACGCATCAAACACTGGTAAAAAATAAATTAAGGTCACGTGTAGTTGTTCAAGCGGATGGGCAAATGAAAACTGGTAGAGATATTGCCATTGCTGCATTATTGGGTGCGGAAGAATGGGGCGTTGCCACTGCTGCTTTGGTGGTGGAAGGTTGTATCATGATGCGCAAGTGTCATATGAATACCTGCCCTGTAGGTGTTGCTACTCAGGATCCTGAATTAAGAAAAAGATTCAAAGGTCATCCTGATCATGTAGTGACATTCTTTGAATTTATTACAGAAGAACTACGTGAAATAATGGCTGAGCTTGGATATAGAACAGTAGATGAGATGGTAGGTCAAGTAGATGCATTAACCATGCGAAAGAATGTCCATCATTGGAAATTTAAGAACCTTGATTTAAGTGGTATATTATACAAAGAACCCGCAGAAGATAGCGTTGGATTATACCATACAGAAAGACAAGATCATGGTTTAGCAAATGTATTGGATTGGACATTATTAGAAGCTGCAAAACCTGCATTAGAAAAACAACAAAAAGTAAAAGCCTCTTTTAATATTAAAAATACAGACAGAACAACTGGTGCAATTGTGTCTAACGAAATTTCTAAATTGTATAAAGCAGCAGGATTACCAAAAGATACAATCCATTTTAAATTTACCGGTACCGCTGGACAAAGCTTCGGCGCATTCAACACCAAAGGCCTTACTTTGGAATTAGAAGGTGACGCAAATGACTATTTTGGAAAAGGCTTAAGTGGAGCTAGTTTAATTATATATCCAGACAAGAAAGCAGGATTTATTGCAGAGAATAATATCATCATTGGCAACACTGCATTTTATGGTGCTACTAGCGGCGAAGCATACATTAGAGGCAAAGCCGGTGAGCGATTTGCTGTAAGAAATTCAGGTGCATCAGTGGTCACAGAAGGTGTAGGTGATCATGGATGTGAATACATGACAGGAGGTACTGCTGTGATTTTAGGAAGCACTGGTAGGAATTTTGCTGCTGGTATGAGTGGAGGCATTGCTTTTGTTTATAATGTACAAGGTGATTTTGATGTGTTATGTAATAAAGAAATGGTAGACTTAGATCCAGTTGCAGATGAAGATATCAGTTCATTAAAGCAACTGATTCAAAATCATTTTAATTACACAGATAGTGCAGTAGCTAAATTTATTTTAGCAGACTTTGACAATCAATTAAAACACTTTATCAAAGTATTCCCTCGTGATTACAAAAAAGCATTGCAACAAGCCAAGAAGACAGCTATAGTGTAATTAAAAAATTATTCAAATTCGAATTTATTTATATGGGCAAACCAACCGGATTTAAAGAATATACCAGAGAACTTCCTTCTAAATTACCAGTTGATGAAAGAAAGAAGCACTATAATGAATTTGTTCAATTATTACCTGAACAAAAATTAAACGAACAATCTGCCCGTTGCATGAATTGTGGTGTTCCTTTTTGTCATAGCGGTTGCCCTTTGGGAAATATTATTCCCGAATTCAACGACGCGGTATATAAGAAAGAATGGAAAGAAGCTTATGAAATATTAATCTCTACCAATAATTTTCCAGAGTTCACAGGTCGTATTTGTCCTGCACCTTGCGAAAGTGCATGTGTATTAGGAATCAATCAACCAGCTGTCACTATTGAAGAAATTGAAAAACATATTATTGAAATTGCTTTTGAAAAAGGATTTGTAAAACCAAGAAAGCCCAATGTAAGAACTGGAAAAAAAGTTGCTGTGATTGGATCAGGCCCATCTGGATTAGCCGCAGCTGCTCAATTAAATTATGCAGGCCATGCAATAACCGTTTTTGAAAGAGATCCAAAACCAGGTGGATTATTAAGATTTGGTATCCCAGATTTTAAATTAGAAAAAACAGTGGTGGAGAGAAGAATACAAATTTTAGAACAAGAGGGTATCGAATTTAAATGCAATGCTAATGTTGGAGTGAATGTAAGAGTAAATGATATTTTAAGAGAATACGACGCGATTGTATTGGCAGGTGGTTCAACCATTCCAAGAGATTTGCCAGTGCCAGGAAGAGCACTAAATGGCGTTCACTTTGCTATGGATTTTTTAAAACAACAAAATAAAAGAGTCAGTAATCTTAGTATAGATGAAAAAGAAATTATCACAACAGGTAAAAATGTGGTGGTGATTGGTGGAGGTGATACAGGAAGTGACTGTGTAGGAACATCTAATAGACAAGGTGCTGCATCTATCACTCAATTTGAATTACTCCCAAAACCTCCAAATGAAAGAGCAGCTTATATGCCTTGGCCTACCTACCCTATGTTACTAAAAACAACTACATCTCATGAAGAAGGAGTAGAAAGAATTTGGGAAGTGGCAACCAAAGCATTTATTGGTGATGAACAAGGAAATTTAAAAGCATTACAAATTGTAGATTTGGAATGGAGCAGTGCTGCAGATGGAAGACCAGCATCTTTCAAAGAAAAAGAAGGTAGCATGAGAGAAATTCCTTGTGAAGCTGCATTTTTAGCGATGGGCTTTTTATATCCGCAACAAAAAGGACTCTTGGAAGAATTAGGAGTTGAGTTAGATGAAAGAGGAAATGTAAAAGCAACAGAAACAGCTTTTCAAACCTCTGTACCAAAAATATTTACTGCAGGTGATATGCGAAGAGGTCAATCTCTGGTAGTTTGGGCCATTAGTGAAGGAAGAGAGTGTGCAAGAAATGTAGACATCTACCTTACAGGAAGCTCTTTGTTAGAATCAAAGGATGCAAATTTATTGGTTCAACTTGCATAGCATTGATAAAGCATATTTTGCAATATTAAGTTATACACATGCCGGCACTTCAAAACCGGCATTTTTTATTATAAATAATTAATTAACAGCAACTTAGATAAATATTTGTATTAAATTAAATCACATTATATATTTTTATATGTATATTAATATATTAGTATTACTTATTTTTTATTGTATTTTTGAT
>JAFMEV010000016.1 GCA_017856545.1 Chitinophagaceae bacterium | reverse complement strand
AAGACCTTCTTAGAATGATGGGTTAGAGATATAAAAAGGCCTCGCAAATGCGAGGCCTTTTATTGTATAGCAAGTTCTTTAAATTTAACCTTCTTGGTTTTATAATTTTCCGTACAAAGTTCTTAGTTTTTCACGCGTCATTATTTTCTCCCAATCCTTTCCCAATGCATTTTCCCATAGTGGCTTCATGCCTAAAGATACATTGATCATTGCATCAAATTGTTCTTCGGTTAAGTCAGCACAGATACCTGTTGGAATATCAATATTGTTTTTCTCCACCATGTATTTAAACTCTTTCACCCCTGCTGGATAATATTCTTCTAAGTGATTCATCACGATACAGTTACCTATACCATGTTTTGTTCCTAATAAATAACTTAAACCATAACTCACCGCATGTGCAACACCCACTTGACTATACGCAATACTCATACCACCAGCATAAGATGCCATCATCAATTGATCATCACTTTCATCAGACCATTCATTTTTTTCAACAAAAACTTTTCTACATAAATCCAATGCCTTCTCTCCGTAGCTCTTACTAAACTCATTTAAAAATGTTCCTTCCAAACTTTCGATACAATGTATATAACAATCCATACCTGTATAGAAACGTTGATTCGCTGGAGCGTCTTTGGTTAATTCAGGATCTAATACAATTTGATCAAAGGGTGTGAAATCTGAGTTCATTCCTAATTTTCTAGTAGGACCAGTTAATACCGTTGTTCTACTTACCTCTGCACCTGTTCCACTCAATGTTGGAATACCTACTTTATATACACCTGCTTGTTTTACTAAATCCCATCCTTGATAATCTGCAGAAGAACCTGGATTGGTCATCATTAATCCAACCGCTTTTGCCAAGTCCATTGTTGAACCACCACCAATACCAATAATTCCACTTACTTGTCCAAACTCCGCTTTTAAATCTGCAGCTAAAGCATCTACTTGTTTTGTTTTAGGCTCGTGCGTTACATCTACAAATACAATTTTATCTTTTCCTCTTAATGGAACACGAGATGCCAATGGTTTTCCTTCAAAATAATGATCTACAAAAAAGATCATTGGAAAATCACCCTTTCTTCTTGGAGCGATGATCTCATCTAATTGATTAAAACTTCCGCGACCATATACCACATAGTCTACCATTTTAAAATTGCGAAACTGCATATACCTAATTTTATTGAGCTAATTTTTTTTGTAATTCTTCCAAAGATACGCCTTTTGTTTCTGGCACTTTTACCAAGATCCAAATTAATTGTACCGTCATCATCACTGCAAAGAAAACAAATATTGGCCAAGGATTTTCTTTGAAAATTCCATATTCACTATCTAAAAATACGGGTGTAATTAAAGTAATTAATGCCGCGAAGATCCAATGTATACTTGCTCCAAAAGCTTGCCCCTTGGCACGTATAGGTGTAGGAAAAATTTCAGAAATAAATACCCAAATCACCGCGCCTTGTCCAATAGCATGAGCCGCTATGAATAATAATAAAAAGCTTAGCATGAAAGTTGGTGCACTATGCGCTACAAATCCATATGCCACCATCGATAAACTAATGATGTACCCAAAAGATCCGATAATCAATAATGTCTTTCTTCCAATTCTATCTATTAACCATAAGCCCACGAAGGTGAATACCAAATTCATCATACCTAAAGAAATAGAACTTAATAAAGAATTGTCTTTAGCGAATCCTGCTTCTTCTAAAATTCTTGGTGCATAGTACAATAAGAAATTGATACCAGACGCTTGATTGAAAAAAGCAATAAAGAAAGCTAATGAAATAATCTTGATATGATTTTTAGAAAACAAATTTGCCGCGCCGAATGATTTTTCTTCAGCATTGGCTTTTTTAATTTCTTGAATGGTTTCTTCTATATTATCTACTCCAATTGTTTCCAATGTCTTTCTTGCACCTGTTTCATCATTCGCTACAGACAGCAACCATCTTGGGCTTTCTGGTAAACCCAATGTCATAATAGTATAGATTGCTGCTGGTATTAATAAAACCGCTAGCATAAAACGCCAATCGTTTTCTCCACCAAATCCTGCTAAAAAATAATTGGATAAATACGCAACTAAGATTCCAAAAACAATATTGAATTGATACATGCCCACCAACTTACCTCTGTTATTTTTATTGGAGATTTCTGAAATATAAGTAGGCGCAGCAACTGATGATACCCCAATGGCAATACCTCCAATTAATCTAAAGAAAGAGAATGTATACGGATCCTGTGCTAATGCAGAACCAATCGCAGAGGCCACAAACATGATGCCCAACCAAATTAATACTTTCTTACGACCAAACTTTTCTGTAGGTGCACCTGCAAATACAGAACCTATTACTGTTCCCCACAATGCCATCGACATAATAAAGAATCCGTGAAACAATGGAGTAGTATGCCATAGATCTTGGATGGGCTTATCTGCTCCTGATATCACCACCATATCAAAGCCAAAAATAAATCCAGCCAGTGCTGCTACTACGGTAGATTGAAACAATTTTCCTTTATTCATCTTGATGGGTTTTAGGTAGGTTTGAAAAGTTTTTCTGTATTACTTATTTAATAATTGTGCTGCTTTGATTAAATCTTCTGGTGTATCAATTTCTACACCCATATAATCCGTGATGGCCATTCTAATGCCAACACCGTTTTCTAAATATCTTAAGCATTCAATTTTTTCTGCTGCCTCTAATGGTGACATGGGCCAATTTGTAAAATCAATCAAGGCTTGCTTTTTAAATGCATATACGCCCACATGTTCATAATATATTGGTGCAATTGCTGTATCTCTTAAATAAGGGATAACACTTCTTGAGAAAAATAGTGCGTTCATTTTTTTATCTACTGCCACTTTCACATAATTCGGATCTGCAATAGAAGTTGGATTTTCTAAAACCTGCATAAGCGAAGCCACTTGTACAGTTGGGTCTTTAAAGCAATCCAATACTTTTTCTAAGGGTGCTCTTTTTACAAAAGGCTCATCTCCTTGAATATTCACGACTATATCAATATCTAAATGCTCTATAGCTTCTGCTATTCGATCACTTCCACTCTCGTGAGTT
The DNA here is from genome assembly GCA_017856545.1 of Chitinophagaceae bacterium. GTDB lineage: Bacteria > Bacteroidota > Bacteroidia > Chitinophagales > Chitinophagaceae > Sediminibacterium. Next base: position 20,518 of record JAFMEV010000016.1, on the reverse strand, counting down.
TTAATACTCATAATGGCTTTTCCGCCATTGCTGGTGATCTCTTGGAAAATAATATCACTATCAGTAACTACATATACTTCATCAAAAAGGCCTGTTGCTTTTGCATTATCATAAGTATGTCTAATCACTGTTTTGTCACCAAGCTGTTGCATTAGTTTTGCAGGAAACCTAGTAGCAGCATAGCGAGCGGGTATAAATGCGCCAATGGTACTCATTAATAATCTGATTTAATGGTCTTATCAAAAGGTGCTTTTAATTGATAAGCCAAGGATTCGTCTTTAGAATTATCTAATACATCTAAACCATATACAATTTCATTCATTGGGGTATAATTATACGTGCCAAATAGACGATCCCAGAAAGAAAAAATGTTTCCATAATTACTATCTGTTTGTGGTCTAGTAATATGATGATGTATACGATGCATATTAGGTGATACAATGATGTATCCAAAACTTTGATCAAACCATTTCGGTATATTGATATTGGCATGATTAAACTGTGTCAACACCACACTTAAACTTTGATATACCATAACCATCCACATCGGTGTTCCTAAAACCAATACTGCAATAATTGCAAATACTGCTCTCACAACAGATTCTCCTGGATGATGTCTATTACCTGTTGTAGTATCTACATGTGTGTCTGCGTGATGCACCATATGAAACTTCCACAAAAATTTTACTTTATGTTCTATCAGGTGTACAAGGTATGCACCAATTAAATCCAATAATAATAATCCAGCAATGGCTTCAAGTATTGGAGATAATGCTACTATATGTAATAATCCAAACTGATTGGCTACTGTCCAATCACTTGCTTTAACCATAATCAATGCAAAAGCAAAATTGATTACAATAGTTGTAAAGGTGAAAAATAAATTAATGCCTGCATGCTTCACTTTATTGTATTTAAAATTAAAAAGTGGAGCCGCTATTTCAATCAACCAAAAAAAAGTGATTCCTCCCGCTAATAACAAGGCGCGGTGTAAACTTGGAATCGTTTCAAAATAGGTTTTAATGGTTTCAAACATATCGTTGTATTTGTATTGTAAATCTAAATAAAAAACCCCGATGTTGTATCTAACATCGGGGCATAATATGATTTATTTAGTGCTTGATTAACTGTTTAACATCAATGGCATTACCAACATTAACAAATCCTCTCCCGCAGCTTGCTCTGATGGCTTGATTAATCCCGCTTTGCTTGGTGTAGATAATTCAATAAACACTTCGTCAGTATCTGCAGCGCTTAACATTTCGATTAAGAATTTTGCGTTAAATGCAATTTGAATATCTTCTCCTTGGTATTCACAACTCATACGCTCATTACCTTCAAAACTAAAGTCAATATCTTGAGCAGCCATTTGTAATTCGTTACCAGTAATATTTAAAGCTACTTGATTGGTACTCTTATTACTAAATACATTTACACGACGTAATGCATTTTGAAAATCGTGTTTATTTACTGTTAATCTATACGGATTATCAGTAGGGATAACCACTTTATAATCTGGGAATCTCGCATCAATTAAACGACAAATTAATTGAGTAGATCCATGATCTACAAATAGATGATTATTGTTATAGCTAATGGTGATGCTATCATCATTATCAGGTAAAGCATTCTTTAATAAATTCAAAGGCTTCTTTGGAACAATGAATGATGCGTTTTGAGTTGCTTTTGCATCTAATCTTTTATAACGTACTAAGCGATGTGCATCTGTTGCAACAAACTGAACGGCATCTTTTGATAATTCAAAAAACACACCAGTCATTGCTGGTCTTAGATCATCTCCACTTACTGCAAATAATGTTTTATTGATAGCAGTTAATAATCCGGTGCTGGTCATCTTAAAGCCGGTGGTATCATCAGCTGTAGGCTCTTTCGGAAAATTATCAGGATTCTCTCCCATTACTTTATACTTTCCATTATCGCTGGTAATTTCTACTGCGTAATTTTTATCAATATTAAAAGTCAATGGTTGGTCTGCGATATTTTTTAAAGAATCAATTAGAATTTTTGCTGGAATACACACTCTACCATTCGCTTTGCTCTCTACCTCCATTTGTACGCGCATAACCGTTTCTAAATCCGTTGCGATAATATTTAATTTTTTATCTTCTATTTCGAATAAAAAATCTTCTAAAATCGGCAGTACCGTGTTAGAATTAATAACACCAGAAATTTGTTGCAAGTGTTTTAAAAGAGATGAAGAAGATACGATAAATTTCATGCGATCTAGTTTTATAAATATGAAGACGAAACTAATGCAATTTGTTAAGATTAAAAAGCTATTTTAGCAAGACTTATCTACATTGTTCATGGAAAAAAAGCGCATAGGAAAAGAGCAGGCAAGGCTTAGTATTAGAAGGTTTTGCGCCTATCAAGAAAGGGCACAACAGGAAGTGCGTGATAAGTTGTATGAATACGGAATGTCCAAAGATGAGGTAGAGGAAATACTATCCGATTTGATTTCAGAAAACTTTTTAAACGAAGAGCGTTTTGCCCTTCAATTTGCAGGTGGACATTTCAGGATAAAGGGCTGGGGTAAAGTAAAAATTAACCACGCGTTGAAGCAAAAAAGAGTGAGTGCCTATAATATCAAAAAGGCTTTGCAATCCATCGACCTAGATGCTTATGAAAAAACCTTAGAAAGCCTGGCTACCAAGAAATGGAATACCCTTAAGGGGGAGCGCGGATTGTCTAGAATGGCTAAAACACAGGCTTTTTTATACCAAAGAGGGTTTGAGCCACAGTTGATTCAGCCGGTTTTACAAAAACTGAACAAGAAGAATTAATGTATCTTTATTGAGCAAGTAAAATTGATCATTTTGTCTACATTACATTTTACCATCATACAAACCCAATTGCATTGGGAAGATAAGGGCGCTAATTTGGAGATGCTTTCTGAAAAAATTAAAAGCATTTCTGAGTACACTGAAATTATCATCCTTCCAGAAATGTTCAATACCGGTTTTAGTATGCAACCCGAAAAGTTGGCTGAAACCATGGAAGGCCCCACTATTGATTGGATGAAAAGAATGGCAGAAGAAAAAAGAGCCATCATCACCGGCTCTTTAATAATTATTGAAGGGGGTAAGTATTACAATAGATTAATTTGGATCTTACCAAATGGTCAATTGGGTTATTATAACAAAAGGCATTTGTTTGCTTTTGCAGGAGAGGACCAACATTATACTGCGGGCAATAAAAGATTGATTGCAAGTGTGAAGGGTTGGAAAATTAATCTACAAATTTGTTATGATTTGCGTTTTCCTGTTTGGGCGCGTCAACAATTAAACCATGATACTGATAAAGAGTATGATGTTTTGTTATATGTTGCCAACTGGCCAGAGAAAAGAAATCATGCCTGGAAAACCTTATTAACTGCAAGGGCTATCGAAAACCAATGTTTTACCATTGGAGTGAACAGGGTTGGATTGGATGGAAACAATATTGCACATAGTGGAGACTCAATGGTGGTGGGGCCTCTAGGAGAAGTTCTATATCATTGTGCACATGAAGAAGATATATTTCATATTGAATTACAAAAAGAAGAAATTGACCACACAAGAACACAATTTCCTTTTTGGAAAGACGCAGATTTTTTTGTGATTCAATAAAATTTTTATGAAGCTTGAATAAATATTATGACTCAATTAATTTCTGCACAAGAATTATTTACAGGGAATCATTGGATAAGTGAAGCAGTAATTGAAATTACTGATGGTAAAATTACTGCTATAAAAAAAGAAAAATACGATCATCAAAATGCTTTCCCAATAGTGGTACCTGCATTAATTGATTTACAGATTTATGGAGCAGGAGGAAAATTGCTTTCTGAATTTCCAGAAGCATCCACTATTCAATTAATCTATGAGTATTGTGTTGCGGGGGGAGCTGCTTACTTTCAACCCACTATTGCATCTCAAAGCAATGATATCATTATGGCTGCTATTAAAGCGGTGAAGGATTATAAAAGCGGTGGTGGTAAGGGTTGTATGGGTTTACATATTGAAGGTCCTTGGATCAACCCTATTAAAAAAGGCGCACATAATGAAGCCGTGATTCACTCACCCAATTTAGATGAAGTGAGGGCCATTTTGGATTATGGTGCAGCAGATATTGGAATGATTACCGTTGCTCCTGAAGTTTGTTCTAAAGAAATTATGGATTTGATTCAATCCAAAGGAATTGTAGTTTCTGCTGGTCATACCAATGCAGATTACAGCACCGCAATGTCCTTTTTTGATAATGGTATTAAAGTAGCCACTCATTTATACAACGCAATGAGTCCATTACAACATAGAGCACCTGGCGTAGTTGGCGCTTTATTGAATCATTCGCGCGCAATGTGTAGTCTGGTGGCAGATGGCTATCATGTTGACTTTGCAGCGATTGCAATAGCTAAAAAAATAATGGGAGAAAGATTATTTTGTATCACCGACGCCGTTACAACCACCAGTTCTGGTTTGTATCAACATCAATTGGTGGGTGATAAATATGAATCTGCTGGAACACTGAGTGGATCTGCATTAACCCAATTAAAATCTGTAAACAATTTAGTAGAACAAGTTGGAATAGATTTAGGTGAAGCGATTAAAATGTGTTCTTTGTATCCCGCTCAGGTAATGCAACATAAAGGTATTAACGGAAAGATTGAAGTAAATGAAAATGCCGACCTACTTTGTTTATCAGCAGATCGGCAATTACTTGAAATGTATTTAGCTTAGCTAAATGCGTTCCAGCCCTGTGCGGTAATATTATGTGTACTACCTCCTTTGGTAATTAATTTTGTGCCCTCTTCCTGATCACACATATATCCAATAACACTGATTTCTTCTTGAAGTGTGATTTTATCATAATCTGCTTGCTTCATGGTAAAAATTAATTCATAGTCTTCTCCGCCATTCAGTGCACATACCGTTGCATCTAAACCAAATTTAAAAGCTGCAGCTTTGGTAGCTTCGTGTAAAGGAATTTTATCTTCATAAATTCTGCAACCCAATTGGCTTTGCTTACATATATGCAGCACTTCACTACTTAAGCCATCGCTGATATCCATCATGGCTGTGGGTTTCACATCCATTTGTTCTAATAATTCAATAATATCTTTTCTAGCATCTGGTTTCAATAATCTTCCAACGATATAATCTTCATTTTCTAAATTAGGTTGCACTTGTGGATTTTCTAAAAATATTTTTTTCTCTCTTTCCATTAAGGTCAATCCTAGAAATGCTGCGCCTAAATCCCCAGACACACAAATTAAGTCTCCGCTTTCTGCAGTACTTCTTTTTATGAACTTATCAGGTGCTACTTCTCCAATAGCTGTTACAGAAATTACCAATCCTTTTTGAGAAGAACAGGTATCACCACCCACTAAGTCTACTCCATATTTTTCACAAGCAATTTGTACTCCTAAATAAAATTCTTCTAATGCTTCCACACTAAATCTATTGCTAAAACCTATTCCAATAGTGATTTGTGTAGGAGTTGCATTCATTGCATAGATATCGCTTAGATTCACTACCACCGCTTTATATCCTAAATGTTTTAAAGGAGTATACATTAAATCAAAATGAACGCCTTCTAATAACATATCCGTAGTGATGACTGTTTGTTTTCCAAAATGATCAATCACTGCCGCATCATCTCCAATGGATAAAACGGTTGAAGCATTTTGTATTTCAAAATTTTTAGTCAAATGATCTATTAATCCAAATTCTCCAAGATTGTTTATTTCTGTTCTCTCTTCTGACATATAATGCTTTTTATATTTTATAAATCTCCACCATTCACCAAGTTTTGTAATGCGGCATGTATTTTTCCATTAGTTGCTATAATACCCGGCTGGTATGGGTTGTAGACATTACCTTTTAAATCTGTTACTTTTCCTCCAGCTTCTTCTACGATTAAAAATCCTGCTGCACTATCCCATGCCTGTAATTTGTGTTCGTAAAAACCATCGAATCTTCCCGCTGCTGTCCAACATAAGTCTAAAGCCGCACTTCCTAATCTTCTAACAGGAACTGCTTTGCGAATTAATTTTTCAAATATTTGTAAAGGACCATTGGGTGAATCTAAATATTGATAAGGAAAACCTGTTACCAAACAACTCTTCAATAAATTATCTTCATCACTTACACTAATTTTTTGATCATTCAATGTGGCACCTTTTCCTTTTTCTGCAAAAAATAATTCGTTCATAAAGGGATTGTATACAGCACCCATTATCATAGCTCCATCTTTTTCAACACCAATGCTTACACAACACAAAGGAATGCCATTGGCAAAATTGATGGTACCATCAATGGGATCAATAATCCATTTATAGTTGGAGACTTGTTTGATTTCTCCTGTCTCTTCACTTAATATAAAATGATCTGGATGAGCATCTTGAATCACTTTAAAAATAGCTTTTTCTGATGCGTGGTCTGCTTCTGTAACCAAGTCATTTAAACTACCCTTACTTTGTACTGTAAAAGTTCCGTTAAAAAATTTTTGTAGCTCTTTAGATCCTGCATCTATCGCTTCTAATAAAGTATTTTTTATCATAGGGCAAAAGTAACTTCGTTTGGTGGAATAACATTCCTATTTTTGTGATAGATGCCATTATTTGAGATTAACTTACCAAAATCGATTACTCAAGCTTTGGGAATTCCTCCAAGAAGTCCCAAAAGATCTCAATTACGCGTACTCAAAAAACTTATGAAAAGGGCGCGTTACACCGCGTTTGGTCAGCAATTTGGGTTCGAACAAATTTTACAAAGAAGAGGGGCGGTAAAACGTTTTCAAGAATCTGTTCCGGTATACAATTACAATAAAATTTATGCAGAGTGGTGGCATAAAACCCTAGAAGGCCAAGAAGATATCTGTTGGCCAGGAAAAATTAAATATTTTGCTTTAAGCAGTGGCACCAGCGAAGCAGCAAGTAAATACATTCCTGTTACCAATGACCTATTAAGAGGGAATAAGATTATCATGATCAAGCAATTGATTAGTCTCTTGAATTATGAGGGTGTTCCGCTTTCGGCCTTGGGTAGAGGTTGGCTTACCTTAGGGGGTAGCACCGATTTACAAAAAGGACCCGGTTATTATGCAGGTGATCTAAGTGGAATAACTGCTAAAAAAGCACCCTTTTGGTTTCAGCCCTTTTACAAACCTGGTAAAAAAATTGCCAAAGAAAAAGATTGGAATAAAAAATTAAAAGAGATTGTAGAGAAGGCGCCAAATTGGGACATTAGTTTTATCATCGGTGTGCCTGCGTGGATTCAAATGTGTTTAGAAATGGTGATGGAAAGATATCAATTGAACAATATTCATGAGATCTGGCCTAATCTTACTTTTTTTGTTCATGGTGGTGTTAGTTTTGAACCCTATAAAATAGGTTTTGAAAAATTATTAGGAAAGCCAATAACCTATATTGAAACCTATTTGGCAAGTGAAGGGTTTTTAGCTTGGCAAGATAAGCAAGGCGCTAAGGGAATGCGTTTATCTTATAATCAACACATCTTTTTTGAATTTGTTCCTTTTGATGATACCAATTTTGATAGCAATGGAGAAATGATTGAAAAGCCTAAAACACTGATGATTCATGAAGTGGAAGAAGGGAAGGATTATGCTATTTTAATTAGTACCGCTGCCGGCGCTTGGAGATATTTAATTGGAGATACCGTAAAATTTATTGATAAAGAAAATGCAGAGATTGTTATTACCGGAAGAACCAAACATTTTTTAAGCTTGGTCGGTGAGCACTTAAGTGTTGACAACATGAATAAAGCGGTGCAATTGGTGAGTGAAGAATTGAATATCTCTATTCCCGAATACTGTGTTACCGGAGAGCCCGTTGGATCTTTTTTTGGACACCATTGGTATATTGCCTGTGATCAACAAATTGACTCTGCAAGACTTGCTATGCTTATAGATGAAAAACTATGTGCGTTAAACGATGATTATGCAGTAGAAAGAAAATCTGCTTTAAAAGAAGTGAAACTAACCATCTTAAAAGAAAATACTTTTTTATCTTTTATGGAAAGCAGGGGCAAAGTGGGTGGACAACATAAATTTCCAAGAGTGCTTAAGGGAACTGTATTAACGGACTGGAAGGCCTTTATATTAAATCAATAAGTATGTTTGCCCCCATTTTAAAAGGCTTATTACTGGGTCTTATTTTAAGCATTTCTATAGGCCCTGTGATTTTTGCTATTATTAAACAAAGCTTAACCTACGGTAAGCGTTCTGGGTATGCTTTTGTTGCGGGAGTTTCCACCAGTGATATAAGTTTATTGTTGGTTTGTAATTTATTTACGAGTTTATTTGAATTGGTATTAGAACACAAGGCTACCATCGCCCTGTTGGGTGCTGGGTTCTTATTAATTTCGGGTTTGTATACCTTGTTTTTTAAGAAGATTGTGATTGAAAATACAGGCGAGGCGGGCGAAACAAGCTCAAGTAAAATAGATTTGATTAAAAGTTTTTTATCGGGTTATTTGATGAATACTTTAAACCCTAGTGTTTTCTTATTTTGGTTTGCTTGGACGGCTGCAATTGGTGCTAGCGCAGAAGATAGCACCAGTCCTCTTAAGTATAAACTCATCGTTTTTAGCACCTGCCTTGTATTTGTATTGGTATCCGATTTATTAAAAGTGGTTTTGGCGGGCTCCTTAAGACCAAGACTGACAGAGAAAAGCTTGATCTGGATTAATAGGGCATCTGGTATCATTATTTTAACATTTAGTGTAGCATTATTTTATAGTGCAATTCGGTATTATTAAGTAATTTGCTGTTGTGAAAAAAACACTACTCCTTCAAATTTTATTGCTTTTTTGTTTGAATACTCTTTTTGCACAATCAGATCGTGTATTGGTGTTAAAAGATAAAAACATTGTCATTAAAAATTTCACCGTTGGAAACTATATTAAGTTTGAATTTAGTAACAGACAATGGATAACGGGTTATATCTCTAGAATTAAGGCCGATACAATTGATGTAAAACAATTTGGTCTTCAGCCTACAATGACCATGTGGGGTACCAAAGATTTTGATACCATTAAATTGGGCACCCTTATTTTGGGGATTGATGAAATAAGAGCATTTGCAAAAGAATCGAATCAATATACAAGCGTTTTCAGTAATGGCGCATTCTTACAAACAGCAGGTGCTGGATATTTTGTAGTCAATGTGGCAAACTCTTTAATTAGAAAAGATCCTGTTTTTGAATCAAGTAATTTGCCAAAAATGGGTGCGGGAATTGGTACTTGGATTTTAGGAAAAATACAAGCGAAGAAAAATCCCAACTATAGACCCATTGGAAAAAGATTTAGCGTAGCCATTTTATAATTTTGCCGTGTTTAAAATCATTCGAAAAGTTTTTTTGTACTTATTTATAAGCTCATTGGCTTATGTGGTATTGATTAAGTTTGTTAACCCTCCCATTACCATTACACAAATCACCAATGCTTTTGGGCTTGGATTAAAAAGAGATTATGTAGCGTGGGAAGATATGTCTTATAATATTAAACTAGCCGCTATTGCAAGTGAGGATCAGGTATTTCCAGACCATATTGGCTTTGACTTTGATGCAATGGAAAAAAGCTTACGTCCTAAAAAGAAAAAGAAGAAATCCAGAATACCACTTGGAGGAGGCGCTAGCACGATAACACAACAAACTGCAAAAAATGTTTTTTTATGGCAGGGAGGCAGATATGATAAATACATCAGAAAGATTCCGGAGTTTTATTTTACTTTTTTAATTGAAATGATCTGGGGTAAAAAAAGAATTCTTGAAGTGTATTTAAATGTCATTGAAACTGGACCAGGCTGTTTTGGTGTTGAGGCTGCAGCGCAACATTTTTTTCATAAATCTGCCAAGAAATTAACCCGTGCAGAAGCAGCGATGATTGTAGCGGGCTTTCCTAATCCTAAAAAATTTACACCTGTTCCAATGAGTAGAAGGGTGGCTTGGAGATATCCTCAAATTTTAAGAGAAATGAATCATTTAGAAGACGATGAAGATATTCGCGCGCTTTTAAAAAAATAAGTTTTCTACAGCGCTTTAATACAAAGCATTATTTGGTACAATATTGTTCAATGAATTTCATTGCGTTCTTTGTTCTTGCTTCACCCGTTCCAGAAACTATTGCCCAAGGAGTAGCTTGATTTATTAATAATTCTTTATACAACGCGAACAACTCTTTTCTCGGTTGTTCATCTGGATACTCTCGCATTTCATCTGCAGTCCAAGGTAGATCAATATCACAAAGCAAATACAAATCATATTTTCTGTTGCTGATCTCTTCTAAAATATAGGGATGACAATTATTAAAAACATATTCACACCAAACTTTCATCACATACATATCTGTATCAATGATTAAATGTGATTTGTTTTCTTTTATGGCTTTCTGTGTAGCGTTGTCTTCGTTCGCTATCTGACCTTTTGCAATGGTCAGCAGGTTGTCAAAAGTATAGTCGGTTCCGTTTTTTGAAAGAAATTCTCTTGCATACTCTTCGCACCAAAAAGTATTATAAGCTTTAGACAGCGCTTCGCAAAGCGTTGATTTTCCAGTTGACTCTGGTCCTATTATCACTATTTTTTTAAGCTGATTCATGTTGGTTTTTGATATCTTTTGCTTTTTCTTTCCAACTTATAAGTCCTGCAATGGCCAATATTAACAATACCATAAACTGTATACTCGTAAACGCATACCCTTTTGTAAAGTATAGTGGTATGGATGCAATATTGGTTAATATCCACCAAATCCAACTTTCTACTTTCTTTTTTGCCATCAACCACATACCCGTATACGCAGTAGCGCTAGCAAATGCATCTGCCCAAGGAATGGCTTCTGGCGCAAAAGCTGATTTCGCATAAGTTAATACTAAAAATAGGGTAGTATATATTACTCCGAAAAACAAGAGTTGTTGTAACCACTCTTTTGTATTGCTATGAGTTATTTGTAAAACATAATTTGTTTGGTCCGGCGTTTTTCTGGTCCACAAATACCATCCATACAAACTCATGATGGTATAATATAGATTCACACTTGCCTCACCTAGTAAATGTCCCTTATAGCTTAAATAAATATATAAAGTAGTGTTGATGAGTCCGGTTGGATATACCAATATATTTTCTTTTCTACTATACCACACTGAAACAATTCCCATGATCACCGCAACAGCCTCAAGCGGTGTAGTCTGTATTAAGCCGTTGTATATAGATTGAAATAGTTCGCTCATGGGTTTGTTTGAAAGATAAAGATACTTATTTGGCAGCTTTCATTTTTTCTAGTTGCGCTTCTAATCGGAACATTTCGTCTCTCAATTTTGCAGCCTCCATAAAGTCTTGTGCCTTCGCAAATTTTTCCATTTGTTTTTTGGTTTGCATAATTGCTTTTTCTGTTTGTGGAATGGTTGCGTAGTCAGTTGCATCTTCTGCAGCCATATTCAAACCATCGGTGGTTCGAATATTCATATTGTTTAAATCAAAACCCTTAATATCAAGAACCGCCGTTTGTGCCATTACCTGTTCTATGCTCTTCACTACGGTGGTGGGTGTAATTTGATGTTCTATATTGTATTTAATTTGTTTCGCCCTTCTTCTTTCGGTTTCATCCATGGTGCGTTGCATGCTCTTGGTAATTTGGTCTGCATAAAAAATTACGCGCCCTTCGGAGTTTCTAGCAGCACGACCCGCCGTTTGAGTTAAAGACTTTTCGTTTCTTAAAAAACCTTCTTTATCTGCGTCTAGAACCGCAACCAGGGTAACTTCTGGAAGGTCTAGGCCCTCTCTTAAGAGATTAACCCCCACCAAAACATCTATTTCTCCCAACCTAAGCTCTCTTAATATTTCAACACGCTCTAAGGCGTCAATATCACTATGAATGTATTTAGATTTGATTTGGATATTCTTTAGGTATCGATCCATTTCCTCCGCCATTTTTTTTGTTAGCGTGGTTACTAAAATTCTCCCGCCTTTTTCTACCTGCTGAGTGATTTCGTCTAATAAATCATCGATTTGATTTTTAGTAGGTCTTACTTCAATAGGTGGATCTAATAATCCGGTAGGCCTTACCACTTGTTCTACAATTAGGCCATCTGTTTTTTCTAATTCATATTCACCCGGTGTGGCACTAACAAAAACAGTTTGTCCAATAATATTTTCAAATTCGTTAAAATTCAATGGTCGGTTGTCTATCGCGCTAGGCAATCTAAATCCAAATTCTACTAAATTCATTTTTCTACTTCTATCTCCTCCATACATTCCGGTAATTTGTGGAATCGTTACATGGCTCTCGTCAATCACACAGATAAAATCTTTGGGGAAATAATCCAATAAACAAAAGGGTCTTGTTCCTGGCTTTCTTCTATCAAAAAACCTTGAATAGTTTTCAATGCCTGTGCAATAGCCCAACTCTCTGATCATTTCAATATCATATTCAACGCGCTCTTTAATTCTTTGTGCTTCTATATTTCTTCCAATTTTTTTAAAGTAGGCTACCTGTGCACGCAATTCATCTTGTATCTCATAAATAATTTCTTGCAACATTTCTTTGGGCGCTAAATATAAATTAGCTGGAAATATTGCTGCATTTTCCATTTGCTCAATTCTTTTACCAGATTCAATTTCAATACTTTCAATGGTTTCAATTTCGTCGCCAAAAAAAGTAATTCTATATCCATAATCTACATAAGGAAGATTAATGTCAACCGTATCACCCTTCACCCTAAAGGAAGCTCGATCAAATTCTGTTTCTGTCCTATGGTATAAACTATTTACCAGCGCGTGTAAAAAAGCCTGTCTTGAAAATGTCATGCCGGACGCTATTCTTATAATTCCATTTTCATATTCTGTAGGATTACCCATACCATAAATACAGCTCACACTGGCTACAATAATAATATCTCTTCTACCGCTTAATAATTGTGCAGTTGCTTGTAGTCTTAGTTTATCTAACTCTTCATTAATACTCAGGTCTTTTTCAATATACACGCCAGAAGTGGGTAAATAGGCTTCTGGTTGATAATAATCGTAATAAGACACAAAATAACCTACCGCGTTGTCTGGAAAGAACTGTTTAAACTCTCCATACAATTGCGCCACCAATGTTTTATTATGTGTAAGCACCAGGGTTGGTCTTTGCACATTTTGAATAAGATTGGCAATGGTAAATGTTTTACCAGAACCTGTTACACCTAATAAAGTTTGATACCTATCTCCACCCTGCACTGCTTCTGTTAATTGTGCAATAGCTGCGGGCTGGTCGCCAGCGGGTGTATAATTAGAGTGTATTTTAAAGGGCATTACAATTTTCTATTTAAGTAATGCGTATAGTTGGGAAGCTCGTAACTATATTCTTCTTGCATAAATCTAGAGGTCATTAAAAAATCTGCGGTAGATCTATCACATGCCATTGGAAGATTCCAAGCAACCGCTAATCTAAGTAGCGCTTTTACATCACTATCGTGCGGTTGTGCTTCCATGGGGTCAAAAAAGAAAAATATAATATCAATATCACCCGTTGCGATCATTGCTCCAATTTGTTGATCACCTCCTAGTGGGCCGCTTAATAACTTAATCACTGGTTGGTCTAGTGCTTCTTCTATTAATTTACCGGTGGTGCCGGTTGCAACCAAAGAGTGCTTTGATAATGCTGTTTTATTATGAACGGCCCATTCAATTAGGTCTTTCTTTTTGTTATCATGTGCAATTAGGGCAATCTTTTTTCTTTTTTCTAAAACACGTATATTTTTATTCATGTAGATTATTTAAGATAGGGCGTTTTTACTTAACAAAGGTATGGCGATTATTACAATTAATATGGTTAGTATGCTGATATTAAATTGTAACAGGATGATAAAAAGTAATAATAAAAAAACAGGATAGCTAAAAAACAAAAGCGCAAATAAGACCGAATCGTAAAATACGGTTCCTTTGGTTTTTTTATCTGCAAGTTGATGAATTAATCTATAATAGGGTTTGTGAAAATAATACCAAAAGTTTTTATGTATGATGGTTTTTTGTGAAGGAATAAGAATATTATCATATAAAACCTTACAAACCGCATTATTAAACGCAACGCGGTCAAATGCGTTTTCTATTTTTTGATCAAATAAAAATTGAGTAATGATCAGGTTTACTTTTTTACCAATACCCCTAAAATTATTATACCCAATTCCTGCAATATGAATTACAGGAAAAACATTTAATTGATGAAGGCCTTCTAAAATTCTTGCTGTACCTTTTTTAAATGGTTGTAATTGATGATCGTTTACACAAACACCTTCTATAAAAATTAACACCGCGGCACCTTTTGAAATAAGCTGTATTGATTTTTTTATTGAATAATCATTAAGGTGTAAAAACGCTTTTCCTTCTCTTAATCTATAAACAGGAATCATATTTAGGGCGTTCAAAAAAAATCTATATATTTTCTTTTCGAACACATCCCCCCTGGCTAAAAAATATACACTTCTATTATAATAAGCGCCTATAATGATTGCATCTAGAAAAGAGTTTGGGTGATTAGCAATTATAAATAAAGGGCCTTTTGTATCTAAAAGGTGTTTGTTTTTAACATGCACTTCTTTACAAAAGATAGACAGTGCTAAACGAATAAAGAATTTTAAAAGATAGATCACCCTTTTTTGTATAAATATAAAAAAACCGCACCAATTATGATGCGGTTTGTACTTACTAACTAACTAAAAACCCAAACAAATTCTTTATGACTTAGCCTCTTCTACAGCTGTAGCAATTTTAGCTCTTATTTTTGCCTCAATTTCATTAGCCATTTCTGGGTTATCGTGTAATAATTGTTTTACTGTTTCTCTTCCTTGACCAAGTTTATTTGAATCATAACTAAACCAAGATCCACTCTTTTGAATAATATCTAATTCAACGCCCATATCTATAATCTCTCCAATCTTGCTAATTCCTTCACCAAAAATGATTTCAAATTCTGCTGCTCTAAAAGGTGGAGCAACTTTATTTTTTACCACTTTAACCTTCACTCTATTTCCTATTGCTTCGTCTCCATCTTTTATTTGAGTCATTCTTCTAATATCTAATCTTACAGATGCATAAAACTTTAATGCATTACCACCTGTAGTAGTTTCAGGGTTACCAAACATTACACCAATTTTTTCTCTTAACTGATTGATAAAAATACAAATGGTACCTGTTTTGTTAATTGTTGCTGTTAATTTTCTTAATGCTTGAGACATTAATCTTGCATGTAATCCCATTTTAGAATCACCCATTTCTCCTTCTAATTCACTCTTTGGAACCAAGGCAGCAACCGAGTCTATCACTAATACATCCACTGCTCCCGATAAAATTAATCTATCCGCAATTTCTAATGCTTGCTCTCCATAATCTGGTTGAGAGATTAATAAACTATCAACATCCACTCCTAATTTTTTTGCATATGCACTATCAAATGCATGCTCAGCATCAATAATTGCACAAATACCACCTTTCTTTTGTGCTTCTGCAATTGCATGTATTGCAACTGTTGTTTTACCAGAAGATTCTGGTCCATATATTTCAATAATTCTTCCTTTTGGTAATCCACCGATTCCCAACGCAGTATCTAATCCAATTGATCCAGTTGAAATAACTTCTTGTGGTTCTTGGCTTCTTTCATTCATCATCATTACACTTCCTTTACCATAATCTTTATCGATTTTATCCATGGTTAATTTAAGTGCCTTTAATTTTTCTGCGTTACTCATAGCTTGTCGTTTTATTAGTTTCTTGTATAATTTATGTGAAGATATGGATAAATTGTTAATAAACTAAAATTTTTAGTAAATATTTACTAATTTGATTAGTTTAATTTTTTATTTTTACCTAATATATTGATTTTCAATATATTATTTTTTAGTATTTTTTTAGTATTTTTTAATTTTAGCAAAGCTATTGTATTCATTTTAATAAAAATTACGTGTTTTTACCCTTTATTTGATATAAATTAAAAGTAGTTGAATTAATCAGAGTAAACAATTCTGGTTGCTTTTCTGATATGTGGATTTCTATTGTAGTATTCTTAAATAATACATTTATATAAACAAACTAATACTATTACACCTGTTAATATCTTAGTATCTTTTTTATTAACAAGTGATTTCACGGGTTTAATGATATCATTATATATTTCTATAATCTTGATATATTAGTAAAACAAGCAGATCTTAACCATAATTACTGATTAAAATTTCGAACTAATATGTTTAGTATAATTTTTAATAAACAGTTTATTCACTGTTAATTAACGGTAATAATTTGAAAGTTTTTGAACCCATTTTCCTTAATTCATACTTTATAGCATTAGTTATTCCAATTTAATCCACAGATTTTAAGCCAAAAAGGGCGGTTATTAACGATTTTTAAATTTATCCACCCCTTCATTGTGTATTTTAAAATAACCATAACATCATTAATAACTAAATAGAATACATTAAATTTGCCATCCTATAATATTAGTATATATGTCAATTATTCAGAACATTAGAGAAAAAGGTACTTGGATTATTTTTGGAATCATTGCTATTGCATTGATCGCTTTTATTTTACAAGACGGTGTAGGTAGAAATAATAACAATAGTGGTATTACAAATATTGCAATTGTTAATGGAGACCCTATTGATAAAGTAAGTTTTGATGAAAAAGTGGATTTACAAGTACAAAACTATGCTTCCCAAGGTGTTAAAAGAGAACAAGTTATCGGTTATCAATATAATCAAGAAATTGACCTTTTATTATATAAACAAGAAATCAATAAATTGGGATTATCTGTTGGAACAAAAGAAATTTCCGATGTATTATTCGGCACAGAATCTCCATTTAAAAATGAATTTACAGATCAAGCCACTGGAGAATTTAAAGTGAATGACGCAAAGAATGCAATTGCTCAATTAAAAAAGAGTAAGAATGTTGAACAAATTAAGCAATTAGAAAAGTTTTATATCGAACCTTCTATTGAAAACAGAGTAAGATCTAAATACCAATCTTTATTAATTAAAGGCGTTCAATTACCAAAATGGCTGGCTGATAAATCTATTGCTGAAATAAATAATATTGCTAGCATTTCTTATGTTGGTGTTTCTTATAATAGCATCTCTGACAGCGCCGCTAAGGTTTCTAATGATGATATTGCTGCTTATATCAAGAAAAATCCAGCCGCATACCAAAACGAAGAAACATCAAGAAGCATCAGTTATGTTGGATTCAACGCTTCTCCTTCTTCTCAAGATTCATTGGCAATCTTAAACCAATTAATTGCATTAAGAGACGAATTCAAAGCAACCAACAACGAAGCGTCTTTTTTAAATAAGGCAGGTACTGATTTACCTTTTTACAATTCTTATGTAAGCAAGAAAACCCTACAAATTCCTAATAAAGATTCTATTTTAAATGTAGGTGTTGGAAATACATTTGGACCATATATAGACGGAAGAAATTTCACTATTGCTAAAGTAATTGGAACAAAATCTTGGCCCGATAGTGCAAGTGTAAGACATATATTAATTGCAACAGTAAATCCTCAAAGTGGTCAACAAATTAGAGATGATAGTACTGCAAAAAAATTAATCGATAGTATCAAAATGGCCATCAATGGAGGCGCAAGCTTCGAAGCCATGGTTGCAAAATATTCAGACGATGGTGGTTCAAAAGCTAATGGTGGTAAATATGAAATGTTTCCTCAAGCACAAATGACACCCGCGTTCAATGATTATAGTTTCGATAATCCTGTTGGATCTAAAGATGTGGTTAAAACAGATTTTGGATACCATTATATTGAAATCTTAAAACAAACTCCAAGAGGACCAGCATACAAAATTGCTTATTTATCAAAAGCTGTTTTGCCTAGTACAGAAACCCTAAATGCTGCATCTACTGCTGCGGCTCAATTTGCTACAGCGTCAAAAGATCCAAAATCTTTCACAGCTAATGCAGTTAAAGAAAAGAAAGAAGTATTTCCAGCTGCTAATATAAAAGCGAATGATTTTGAAATTCCGGGTATTGGCGAATCAAGAGCATTGGTTCGTTGGGTATATGATAATGATTTAAATGATGTATCCGAACCATTTGAAGTAGGTGATAATTACATCGTTGCCTTAATTAATGCAGAAGAGAAGAAGGGTTTAATGAGTGTTGAGGCAGCAAAGCCTGTGGTTGAAAATATAATCAAAGACCAAAAGAAGGCAGAGATTATCAAAAAAACATTCAAGGGTAATAGTTTAGAAACTTATGCCGCATCTTCTAATGTAACCATTGCAAGAGCTGATAGCGTTAATTTCAATTATTCAACTGTTCCGGGTTTGGGCAACGAACCAAAAGTGGTTGGAGCTGCGTTCAATAAATCTTTAATCAATAAAGTAAGCGAACCTTTTGCAGGCAACTCTGGCGTATTTGTTGTTTCTGTAAATAATATTAGCGCAATTCAATCTCAACAAGATCCTAATTTAATCAAGGATGAATTATTAAATAGAACAAGATCAAGCTTCTTCAGATCTGCTGCTGGTTTAAGAAAAGCCGCAACGATAGAAGACAATCGTTATAAAATTTATTAGAATTTTTCTCTTATAGTAAAGACCCTCCAAGCGAGGGTCTTTTTTTGTGGGGTATTCTACCTAATTTTGCATCATGTCAGCACCCATTATAAATAAGGTTTCAGAAAGTGGCTTAATCAGCTTAGACCTCACTAGCTTCATAGACCCCACACCTATTGTTTTATTTGATATAAAGCAATATTTATTTATGGAATTAATCTTAAAAGAAAAAGATTTTAGGGCCGCTTTGGTTGCTGCAGATTTATCAATTTTTAAAGATAAAATTGTGGGTATTTATTGTAGCGTTGATGTAATTATTCCAATGTGGGCAAACATGTTGATTGCTTCCGCTATTCAACCTTTTGCAAAAGCAATTTATTTTGGAGATGAAAATAAAGTAAGAGAACAAATATTATTGGAATCTATTTCAAAAATAGATCCACAAGAATATTTAGATCAAAGAGTTGTTGTAAAAGGATGCGGCGAAACGCCCATTGGTGAATCTGCATATGTTGCTATAACCAATAAATTAAGACCTGTAGCCAAAAGTATTATGTATGGCGAACCTTGTAGTACCGTGCCTGTTTATAAAAAGAAATAAAAAATCGTTTTTACGCCTTATTCCTTAAAATAATTATTATTTTCTATTTCTTCTTTCACCTTATCAGGTACCAGATATCTTATAGTAATTCCGTTCTTTCTATTATTTCGAATTAAAGTAGCAGACAATTCCAACATAGGAGCTTCTAAATAAGTGACTTCAGCACCATAAGTGTCAGTGATATCAAAGCCCGGTCTTCTATATACAATGAATCGATAATTTTTTTTGAGTGCTTCAAAATTTTTCCACTTAGGAAGATTTTGAAAACTATCACCACCCATGATTACAGAAAATTCGTGTTGTGGATATTGTTCTTGGATATAGGTTAAAGTATCAATGGTGTAAGACGGCTTGGGCAACTTAAATTCAATATCAATTACTTTTAATTGCGGGTCATCTTCAATTGCTAGCTGTGCTAAGTGCAATCGATCATATTCGTTTAATAAACTAGATTGAGGCTTAAGCGGATTTTGTGGAGAAACCACTAGCCATACTTGCTTGAGATCTGTATGATTTGCGATATAGCTTGCAACCATCAGATGTCCATTGTGAATAGGATTAAAAGAGCCAAAAAACAAACCTATTTTCATTATAAGTAATTGATAATCAATAAATTAGTTTCTTGTAATCCAAATGCTTTCCGCTTCGTCTTTTCTTAAACTTAATTGATATCCAGCAACGGTGATGCTAATAGGATCTCCCAAGGGAGCTATTTGCTCTACAGTAATGGCTTCTCCGGGAATACAACCCATCTCCATTAATTTCAAAAAGATATCATCGTTTTCAAATGAATGAATTACACCAGCATCTCCAATATTTAACTCACTTAATTTCTTCATAGATTATTACAAATATAAACTCCTTTGATTGATAATGGCTTACGAAATTAGAACAATATTTTAAGCCAAAATTCGTATAAGTATTTGAATAACATTCAACTATGTGTATGTCCATTTCTTTTAATCAGGCTGATTCGAAGGTTGCTCTAGCAAATAGGGTTGCTCTAAAGTCTTTCATTGAGAAAAGGGTGAAGAAAGAGGGATTTTCAATTGAAACCTTGACCTATGTGTTTTGTTCTGATAAATACTTATTGAAAATGAATAAGGATTTCTTATCACACAATTACTATACCGACATCATTAGTTTTGATCTATCTGAAACCCCTGGCAACCTGATTGGAGAAGTATACATTAGTGTTGATAGGGTAAAAGACAACGCTAAAACCCACGGAACCACTTTAAAGGAAGAGTTACACAGGGTAATCTTCCACGGAGCTCTACATTTTTGTGGATACAAGGATAAAAAACCCGCAGACACCATAAAAATGCGACAAATGGAAGACCGCTGGCTCGCCGC
>JAFMEV010000103.1 GCA_017856545.1 Chitinophagaceae bacterium | reverse complement strand
TTTTGCATAGTTTTTCTTTTTACTAATGCAAATTTCTTGCAAATATTATTTTAGAATGGTGATATTTATCACATTCAAAAATTATTTCTTAATCCAATCAAATGAGTTTCTGCTTAATGCAATCCACCCATTATTTTCCATTTTTTTTAATAATCTACTGATTACCTCTCTTGAGGTATTTAAATCATTGGCAATTTCTTGATGTGTAAGTTTGATGGTATTGCCAAACTGTTGAACTTGTCTATTTATATAAAATTCAAGTCGCTCGTCCATATTTTTAAAGGCAGTTTCATGGATCGTTTTCAATAGTTCTTCATATCTATTTCTGTAAGTACGAATTACAAAATAATGCCAGCTTTTATATTCATTGAGCCATTTATCCATAAATTCAATAGGTATAGCTAGATAACTAATATCTGTTACGGCCTTCGCTAATACTTGACTTTGCTCTAAGTGGTAATTACAAACCAAAGTCACTGCACATGCTTCTCCAGGATTTAAATGGTACATAAAATACTCTGAACCTTCTTCGTTTTCTTGAAAAAGCTTAACCGTGCCTTCCACTACTAACATGGTTGATTTTATATTTTGCCCTTTTTTAAGCAAAATAGATCCTGCTTTAGCAGTTCTTAATTCAGCGTGTTCAGCAACTGCATCATATAAGCCCTTTTCCCAATCTGGGAATAATTTAACTAATTCTTCCTTACTTAACATTTTTCTGAAATTTCTTTTGTGAAGATACTGCTTATTGTAATATATGTCACATAAGAAATTAAATACTAAAACTACTTTTGTATAAATATTGATTATGAAAAAAATAATAGCAAGTATAGACTGGATTTTAATGTTGCGCTTAGTGATGGGGGGCTCAATGATTATCATTGGGTATCAATCAAATGATTATATACCTGCATTAGCCGGAGGTTTTTTTATCATTTATTCTATAGTAAGTGCTAAATATAAAATTGGATGTGGCTATGATGCTAGTTGTGGAGTATCAATCAATAAAAATAATAATTTTAATAGCCGTATCGTAAAGGAATCTAAAGCTGTTGAATTTACTGAATTAAAATAATTTATATGTCAAATAATGAAACATTTGGATCAATCATTAAAGGAGATAAGCCTGTTTTAGTAGATTTTTTTGCTACTTGGTGTGGTCCTTGTAAAATGATGCCACCTATTTTAGAAAAAGTACACCAACAATTGGGCGAGCAAGTCAGGATTATAAAAATAGATGTAGATAGAAATCAACAGTTAGCCACAGAGTTAAATGTGTCTAGTGTTCCAACTTTAGCGATATTTAAAAATGGAGAAATTAAATGGAGACAACCTGGTGTGCAACAAGCCGGTGCATTAGTTGATTTACTTAAACAATATATTGACTTGCCAAAGTAGAAAAACTATTTATTTCTTTTATTGTCCAATCGGCATTTTTGTTCATCTCTTTTGACATAATTCTGGCCACTTCTGGCGCAACTTGTATTGCTACTTTTGCATTAAAATAAAGTAAACGAATTCTTCTAGCTAAGACATCTTCTAAGCTCATAGCCATTTGATGTCTTATAGCATATATAATTTCTGCTTTTATAAAATCAAAATTTTCATGTATTAGTTGATTCATTTCAGGATTTTCGGAAACTATTTTCTTGAGTATACTTGGTTTGGAAATTGGGTTGACTATTTTTAAATCTTTTGTTACACATTTTGCATGAATTAATTTTCCAACAAAAATGGCATTATTTACTGCATCTTCAGCCATTTTTCTATAAGTTGTCCATTTGCCACCGGTTATGGTAATTAAACCTGAAGTAGAAACTGATAAAGCATGAGCTCTTGATAATTTGGCAGATTGAATATTGTCATGTTTAATTAGGGGCCTTAATCCTACATAAACAGATAAAATATCCTTCTTGGATATAGGTGTTGAACAATATTGATTAAAATGCGTAATGATAAAATCAATTTCTTCTTCAAGCGGTTTTGGTTCAATATTAATTTTTTCAATAGGCGTATCTGTTGTTCCAAGTATTACTTTATCATACCAAGGCACTGCAAACAACACTCTTCCATCAGATGTTTTAGGAATCATCATTGCATTTTGTCCTTTAAAAAAATAAGGATCAATCATTAAATGAATTCCTTGCGAAGATGTTACATAGTCATGCAAATGGGCGTCATCTAATTGCATTATTGCATTTGTAAAAACGCCTGTTGCATTAATCACCGCCTTTGAATTTATTTGAATCGTTTCGTCATTAATACTATCATAAAATTTTAAACCAGTTATTTTTTTGTTTGTCTTTATAAATTCAATCGCTTTACAATAATTTAATACAGTTGCACCATATTCTATGGCAGTAGCTGCCATGTCAACACATAAGGCCGTATCATCAAATTGTCCATCATAATACAATACACCACCTTTAATTTTAGTTTGTTGAATATTGGGAATATCTCTGATGACCTCCTTTTTATTGAGCAATGTGGTTTTGCCAATAGAAAGTTTACCGGCCATTAAATCATATATTTTTAATCCGATAGCATAAAACCATTTTTCCCATAAGCTATATATTGGTATGATAAACGGCTGAATAGAGGAAAGATGAGAAGCGTTTTTTAACAATCTTCCCCTTTCTCTTAGCGCCTCAAGTACTAAACCTATATTACCTTGTTGTAAATATCTAACACCTCCATGCAGTAGTTTGGTTGATTTACTTGAAGTGCCTTTTGCAAAATCGTATTGTTCAATTAATAAACATTTGTATCCTCTGGATGCTGCATCAATTGCAGATCCAAGTCCTGTTGCTCCTCCTCCAATGATGACAATATCCCAATGGGGATTTGATTTTAACTGATCTAATTGCTCTGTTCTGTTCATCTATAATAAAGTTCATCATTTCTTTGCTAAAATTATTTTTTTCTATCATATTTATTATAAGTAGCAATAGATTTGTTTATATTTATTGGAGTATATCCAATCTTAATGATTTCTCTGTTAAAACAATCGCTAATGAAAAATACTTACTTGGTATTTATATTATGTAGTTTCTTTTTTGAAGTAAACGCGCAAATTCCAGAAGGCAAATCAGTCATTAGTTCATTATATGTATATGATTTGAGTACCGGTCAATCTAAATTGGTTACCAGAGAACTAAGACATTTTGAAGCACCTAATTGGTCAAGAGACGGGCAGTATTTTTTAATCAATGCTTATGGAAAGTTGGAGAAAATGTCTATGACAGGCGATCGAATGGGTTATTTAAATACAGGATCAGTGCAGGATTGTAATAATGATCATGGATTTAGTTTTGATGGAAAGCAATTATTCATTTCATCTGGCAAACCCAACATTAAAGAACATAGTTCATTCATTTATAAAGTTGCAGCAACAGGGGGTGAACCTGTGCAGTTAACACCTAATACGCCTTCTTATTGGCATGGTGTTTCACCAGATGGTAAAACCATGGTGTATTGTGCAGCTAGAAATGGTAATTATGATGTGTATGCAATGTCTACTGATGGGGGAGAAGAAAAAAGATTAACTACTTCCGAAGGCTTGGATGATGGTCCAGAATATAGCCCTGATGGCAAGTATATTTATATCAATTCATTTAGAACAGGTCATATGCAAATTTGGAGAATGGCTCCTGATGGATCTAATCCAGAACAAATGACTTTTGATGAAAAGTCAAATTGGTTTGCACATATCAGCCCAAACAATAAAGTAGCAACGATGATTAGTTACGATGAAGATCAAGTGCAAGCTCATCCTTTTGGTAAGCAAGTACGCATAAGATTATTAGATTTACAAACCAAGAAAATCAAAGACTTAACGGGTCCATTTTATGGAGGACAAGGAACCATCAATGTTCCTTCTTGGAATCCGGAAGGAACCAAGTTTGCTTATGTAAAATATGAATTGTTTTAAGCAAACTAAATCAATTTCATTGAAATAGGATCCCAATGAATTGGCTTTAATTGTTCAGCGCTTAAGTTACAAGCTATGGATGGCGCTGCTGCTCTTAATCCAAATGATGCATCTTCTGGAATAGCAGACCCTGTTCTGATACCATTGAAAAATACAATCATATGATCTAATCTATCGTCGTAATCATTCGGTGCATCAAATGCCATTTCTTTTCCAAGATCATATCCGCCGTCAGTATCATCTCCATATTCTGATTTATACCATTTTTTAAACTCTTCTTTTTGTTTCTTAGAGAAGCTATCAAAAGAGTCATATCCTCCATACCCTGGTACAGCTCTTCTTTTGATTGTTCTCAATTTGAATCCATTTCCATTAACATCAATCACTCCTTCTGTACCGATAAGCTTTAAGCCAAATGGTCCTTTTCCTTCACCATCAGTCAAGTTAACTCTTGTAGTCACATGAAATGCACCATGCTTATCTGATGCTTGATAATTCATAATAGCGTTAAATATATCATAAGCGTCTCTTCCATCTTTCCAAAGTTTAAGATTGGCAATACTTGAAATCATATTAGGCCCTTTTGCTTCGGTAATGGTATGAATACCCGTTAATAAGTGAACAATTAAATCTCCCGCAGCCCCAGTTCCATAATCTTTGTAATTACGCCATCTAAAAAATCTTTTGGCATCAAAAGGTACTTTAGGAGCATCCCCTAAAAAAGTATTAAAATCAATTGTTTCTGGTGATGCATCTAATGGAATGGAATACTGCCATGCACCTCTAGCATCCGATCTGTCACAAAAAGATTGTATCATGGTTAACTCACCAATTGCACCTTCTTGAAATTTCTTTTTTGCTTCTAGAATACCCACTGCAGTGGCCATTTGGCTTCCTACTTGAAAAACTTTCCCTGTTTCTTTTTGTGCATTAATGATACCCCATCCTTGTTCAATTTTTTGAACCATTGGTTTTTCACAGTACACATGCTTGCCAGCTCGCATTGCATCAATAGAAATTTTTTGATGCCAGTTGTCTGGAGTACAAATCAATACTGCATCTATATCTTTTCTATTTAAAAGCTCTCTATAATCTCTAGTAGTAAAAAGATGATTGCCCCATTTTTCTTTTGCCCCTTCTAATCTGCCTGTATATAAATCACATACTGCTACCAATTCTACTCCCGGTACTTTAAGTGCTGTATCAGTATCAAAATGTCCAATAATGCCGCAGCCAATCAGTCCAATCCTGATTTTATCATTAGCACTTACTTTAATGTTTGATTTGATTAAACTTGAAGGAGTATGGTTATTTGCACTGGCTGTATTTCCAACAGCTAATAAAGCAACTGATCCTCCAATGTTTTTTAGAAAATTACGGCGGTTATTTTGCATAGCATAATCGTTTACTTAAAGTTAATGTATTATAGCCAAAAATTTTCCGCGTTTTACCCCACTAGCTAATCATTCTTATATACAAATCTTCTACTTCTTTTCTAGCCCAAGGTGTTTTTCTCAAAAATTTCAAGCTTGATTTGATACTGGGGTTACTATTAAAACAATTGATTCTCACATGCTGTCCAAGGGTTTCCCATCCAAAATGATTGACTAGCGCTGTGACAATATATTCAAGTGTTTTTCCGTGTAAAGGATCTTTAGAAGCTTGTTGCATATACAATATTAAGTAATTTGCTGGCATGAAGACAGAGAGATACTTTATTATTTATAAGCCAGTGAATATGGTCTCTCAGTTTATAAGCACACATCAAGTTAAATTATTAGGTGATTTAAATTTTGATTTTCCAGACGGCAC
>JAFMEV010000102.1 GCA_017856545.1 Chitinophagaceae bacterium | reverse complement strand
AAAAAAAGCCCCCCTGTGAAAACAGGGCGGCTCTAACGATTGCTTGCCTTTTGAAAACTTTTTAATAATTACTGATGGGCAAACGATGATAAGTTGCCTTATCCTTACAGTAATCTAATATTTGACTACTTAGTAGCAGCAGAATCAACAGCAGTTGAATCTGTAGCAACCATTGTAGAATCAACAGCAACAGCAGCTGTATCAACAGTTGCAGCAGCAGAATCAGTTGTAGCTTCAGTAGAAGCGCCACCACAAGCAGCTAATGCAGCGATAGCGAAAATTGCGAATACTTTTTTCATTAGAAAGTGTTTTAATTGATTAATTTATACACTTAATACAAAAACAAGAAGAAGGTAACCTTGGTTTTCTAAAAAAATCTTAAAAAATAAATAAATAGGGATTTTGGGTTACTTTTGAGCCTATTAAGTATTAATCTCTTGAAAGCTGAAATCAATGAACAAGCCCTCTTAAAAGGGCTAGCCCAAAATGACTCTAAAGCGGTGGAAGCCCTTTATAAAAGTCATTTTACCATGATTCAGCACTTTGTGCTCAACAATAATGGAAGTTTTGATGACGCAAGAGATCTTTTCCAGGAAGCCATGATCACTTTATACGAAAAAGTCCAATCAGACAGTTTCGTCTTAAGTTGCCAAATCAAAACCTATCTCTTTTCTATTTGTAAAAACTTGTGGCTCAAGCGTTTAAAGCAAATGGGCAAGTATAGCGCTCCATTGAGTACAGAAGAAGAAAGTATTGCAGTAGACGCAGATTTGGAGGAGTTTCAGAAAAAAGATGCTGCTTTCTCCATTATGAACAGGGCTTTGAATAGTTTGGGAGAACCTTGTAAAAGTCTTTTAGAAGGTTACTATTTAAATAAAAAAGGGATGCAGGAATTGGCCGATGATTTTGGCTATACGAATGCAGACAACGCGAAGAATCAGAAATATAAATGTTTAATGCGCTTAAAGAAGTTATTCTTTTCGCAATACAATATAGGAGACTAAACAATGGATGATATTCAATTATTAGAAGCTATAGAAAGATACCTGGCAGGCGATATGTCTACTCAGGAGATGGCTCAATTTGAATCCATCCGAAAGAAAACACCCGAAATTGACCAAATGGTAGTAGAGCATGAAATGTTCTTACATCAGATGGAACAATATGCAAAGCGCAAAAACTTTGCTCAGTTATCTAAGCAAACATTTGATCAATTGCAACAGGCAGGCGAATGGAATGCAATAGATGAAAATACCACTAAAGGAAAAGTAATTATTCTTTGGAATAAATACAAAAAAGTAACCGCTATTGCTGCATCCGTTGGTGGGTTTATTGCATTATTCACTTCTTCCATGATCATGTACTTCTCTCCTAGCTTAAACGGATCTCAGGTCTTGCAATTAAGCAAAGCCATTGAAGTCATCAAGAAAAATCAAAAAGTACAGGGTCACTTATTAAATGAAGTGAAAACCAAATTACCTGAAAATGCAAAGTTGGTGAGCGGGGGTTCAGGATTTTTGATTGACACCAAAGGATTTGTGATTACCAATGCACACGTTTTAAAAGGCAACAGTGCAATTGTAGTGAATAGTGATGGTGAAGAATTAAAAGCAGATATTATTTATGCTGACAAAGGTTTAGATCTAGCACTATTACAAATCAATGATGAAGAATTTAAACAACCTAAACAATTACCTTTCACCATTAGAAAGAAAAAATCTGATTTAGGAGAAGAAATTTTTAGTTTAGGTTACCCAAGAACAGATAATGATATTGTATACGGAAAAGGATATTTAAGTGCGCAATCAGGTTTCGAAGGAGATAGCAATGCTTATCAAATTCAAATAAGTGCTAACCCAGGATACTCTGGAGCACCTGTTTTTAATGATAATGCAGAGTTAATCGGCATCATCAGCACTCGTCAAAAACAAGCTGAGGGAGTGGCTTTCGCGATTAAGTCTAAAAAGATTTATGACTTAGTGAATACCATTAAAGAGAATGAATCTACCAAAGATGTGAAAATAAAATTAGCAAAGGCAAGTTCAAAATTAGGAAAGGATAGAAAAAGCCATATTAGCAATTTTAAAAACTACATCTACTCTATCAAGTCTTACAACTAGTAGATTAGAATTTATACCTATTTACCAAAGTTTCGCTGGATACACATTAGTTGCAACCAATGCATCAATACTTGCTTTTACTCCTGGAGCATCTTCTTTATAAGTTACCCCAAACCATTTTGCATTGGTAGGGATTACTTTTACATTACCCATTTTTAATTCGCTGTATCTACCTGCCACAAATGGAATATAGAATTCTGATTTTAATTCTTGGCCTTGCTTTTCTAAAAATAACTTGAACTCGCTACCACATAAATCAATAAAACCAGGTGCAAAACACATAAAGTTCATACTTACTCTAGTATCTTCTTTCAAAGGTGTTTCAACACCATTTTCTTCAAATACAATTTGACCAGCTGCTGTTCTATAAATTTTTGTACGCTCGTTAATTGCTGTTAAGTTGTTGTTTGCATCCACACTACACACCCCCCTACTCACCGTTCCGTTTTCACTTAAGGTGTTAGATAATTCATAACCCAGAATACAATATTCTTTTTCAGAACAAGTAGTTGTCAAAAATTGATACGCTTCTTTAAAAGCTTCAGCGCCATAATAATCATCTGCATTGATTACTGCGAATGGTTCATTCACCACTCCCTTAGTACATAACAATGCATGAGCAGTTCCCCAGGGCTTGGTTCTATCTGCAGCAACTGTAAAACCCTCTGTATACTTATCTAAAGATTGAAACACATAATCAGTAGCAATTTTACCTGCTAATTTAGGTTCAAAACTTGCTTTAAATGCTTCGCTAAAATCTTCCCTAATAATAAAGACTACTTTACCAAATCCAGCTCTAATAGCATCATATATTGAATAATCCATAATGGTCTCCCCATTTGGACCAAATCCTTCAGTTTGTTTTTGACTACCATACCTGCTTGCCATTCCCGCTGCTAAAATCACTAATGTAGGTGCACTCATCTCACTATTTTTTTAATTAATTGTACATTTACCATGCAGGCAAATATTGTCTGCAAAAATAACTGATTTTCACTAATTATTAAAAGTTTGCATACAAAAGCCACTATATCGTCTTTAAACTATTTTGCATCTCAAGGTTATTCAGTGGATATGCTTAGACTTGATTTAGTACACCCTATTGTAAGTGGTAATAAATGGTATAAACTAAAAGAATACTTATTGCAGGCCAAAGAACAAAAAGCTGATACCCTTGCTAGTTTCGGAGGGCCCTATTCAAATCATATTGTGGCTTTGGCTTATGCTGGACAATATCTAGGATTAAAAACCATTGGCTATATAAGGACCAATGCGGATGAACCCATTACACCAAGTTTACAAGAAGCTATTGGCTATGGAATGCAACTGATTTATTTAGGAAGAACCCATTTTCAAGAAAAGAAAAATGAACTATTAAAAAATCAAGATAGTTTATCTACTTATTTTATTGATGAAGGCGGATATGGAAAACTAGGTTGTCAAGGGTTTGCAAGTATTCAAGAAGAAGTGACGCTCAATCATTACGATTATATGATTGCTGCAGTAGGTACAGGCACTATGTTATCAGGCTTAATAAGTATCAGCAATCCGCATCAACAAATCGTTGGAATACCTGTATTGAAAAACGAAGAAACTATATATAGTGAAATCAATGCTATACTTCCTGATACCAGAATGCCATATACTTTGTTACATCAATTCCATCAAGGTGGATATGCCAAAACAACTCAAGAACAAATTGATTGCATGAATCAATTTTGGAAAAATACGGGAATTCCAACTGATATTGTCTATACTGGAAAATTAGTTACTGCTTTTGATCAACTACTTCAAGAAAAATACTTCAAAAAAGATGCTAGTATCTTACTCATACACTCTGGAGGATTGCAAGGTAATAGATCTGTCAAACCAGGCCTGCTTTTGTATTAAGCAATTAATTCACAATCGAAGATGCGTGCAAAATGTTTTTTAATTTTTTCTTTCACTTCTTGATAATCTACTTTTTTTCCTAATTCTTTTTCCAAAGAAGTGACTGTCTTGCCTTGAATACCACATGGAACAATGTATTCAAAATGAGATAAATCTGTATTTACATTCAATGCAAAACCATGCATGGTAATCCACCTGCTACATTTAATCCCCATGGCACAAATTTTTCTTGCCATAAATGGATTTTCAGGAGCTAACCAAACACCTGTTTCTCCCGAACTTCTTTCCCCTTTCAATCCATATTCAGCAATGGTATCAATAATTACTTGCTCTAAGCTTCTTAAATACCAACCCAAATCGGTTTTGAATTTATCTAAATCTAATATAGGATACCCTACAATTTGTTGTAATCCATGATAAGTAATATCACCTCCTCTATTAATATGAAAAAACTCAATGCCTAATTTTTGCAATTGCTCTTCTGAAACCAATACATGCTCCCTTTTTCCATTTTTGCCCAAGGTAAACACGGGAGGATGTTCCACCATAAGGAAGCGATGTTCTGTAATGGAATCCATCACATTTTCACCTTTTTCTCTTGCAATAGACTTGATTTGTGTATTCTTAGCCAACAAGCTTTCTTGATAATCCCAGGTGGGTTGATAGGATTTTACACCTAAATCTTCGAAATACACTTTTTGTTGCATGAAGCAAAGTTACAAACTAAGCAGCAATATCCTACTTTTGCATCATGTCAACCGAACCAGAATTATTACAAGAAGAAAATAACGAAGAAGTATACGAACGATTAACCTTTATGGTAGATAAGGGTCAAGAGCCCATGCGTATAGATAAATGGGTGCAAATGCGTATTGAAGGAATGACCAGAAATAAATTGCAAAATGGCATTGATGCAGGATTCTTAACCGTGAATGGCAAAGTGGTAAAAAGCAATTATAAAACAAGACCAGGCGATGAAGTAATATACATGAGTTATATCAATCCTGACTACACCGAATTAAAACCGGAAGCCATGGATTTAAATATTGTGTATGAAGACGAAGCAGTGATGGTGATCAATAAACCAGCCAATATGGTGGTACATCCTGGTATTGGTAATTATACAGGCACTTTGTTAAATGGGGTGGCTCATCATTTGTTATCTCAAAACCCAGATTTAAATGAAGAACTACTTCCAAGATTTGGATTAGTGCATCGAATAGATAAAAATACAACTGGTTTAATTGTACTAGCTAAAACACCAGAAGCTGCAAGTCATTTGGCAAAACAATTTTTCAATCATACAGTTGAAAGAAAATACATGGCCCTCGTGTGGGGGGATGTACAAGAAGACGAAGGTACCATTGAAGCACATATTGCTCGTCATAAAACCAATAGAAAACAATTTGACGCCTATCCTGAGGGAGAAACCGGAAAGCATGCCATCACTCATTATAAAGTGGTTGAAAGATATAATTATACTACCCTTGTATCATGTGTATTAGAAACAGGAAGGACACATCAAATTCGTGTACACATGAAATATATTGGACACACTTTATTTAACGACTGGGAATATGGTGGAGACAGAATTTTAAAAGGAACTATCTATACAAAATACAAGCAATTTGTAGACAACTGTTTTGAAGCCTGCCCTAGATGCGCATTACATGCCGCGACATTAGGCTTTGAGCATCCTACCACTGGAAAGCATATGAGTTTTGATAGCCCACTGCCTGCAGATATGGAAGC
>JAFMEV010000101.1 GCA_017856545.1 Chitinophagaceae bacterium | reverse complement strand
GATAAGGTGGTATATATCTAATAGAATCGTTCACAGGCGCTGATATTCTAAAATCGAAAGTGGAATCTTTTCTAGAAATTACCCCTTGAACATATCTTGTAATATTAAAGTTATATGTGGCTACTCTTTCATACCCATTCAAAGATTTATTTGTAAGGAATCCACCAAATCGAAGAAATGCTTCTGAATTAGCAAGTGTTTGATAATCATTAGGGACACTACGTAACACTTTACTATTGTTAGGATCATACGCTGCTAAAAATAAATAATTTGGAGCAAGCATTTGTTTTTCAATGGTATTAAGGTTTGCATCATCAGGAACTTGTTCAGCTATTAATTCTGCTCTATGTATTATTCTATTGCTAAATGTTTTTAAAGCAGGTATTTTTATTTTCACCCCTGTTCCAGGACTTGTCTGAACAAATACTAGAGAGTCATTGGCTTTACCAATTCGTCTTGAAACCTCCGATCCAGTTCTATCTCTTTTAATGAAATTCGCATAACCATTAGCAGATAACCTAAATCTCATTTTTACGAAAGCTGTATCTATCTTTCCAGCCAACCCAGTTGAACTAAGATTGGACTTATAATAAAGCGCTAACCTCGTATTGGTGTCTAACATGTTAAATCTTAACAATACATTTTTATTAGCACTTGGATCTATAGAAAGAGCAAAGCCAGGAAAAAACTTTCTTAATGTTGTATCACTTCTATATGCATTGTTAGAATCAAATTCTTTAATAAACATTCTTGCATACTTGTCCAATAATTTAATTCTAACTTGAAATTGAGATGCTTCATATCTATTGATTACTGAATCACCAACTCTCGCTATATTTAAAGTAATAGGATTTGCCAATGCCACCCCTTGTTTAATTCCGAAAGATTCAGGGTAATTAGCTGGATAATATTTTGTTATATCTAATGGAGTGGAAGGATCTATCTGATGTAGATTAATTTTTACTGGCTTACTTGAATCACCATAGAACCCAGCATACTTAAGGGTTAATACAGCAGAGTCTGCAATGATACTATCTTTTGATCCTTGAATAAAGTAAGGAAAGAAATCTGGTAACAATTGAAAGAACATAGTTGCTTTGGTAGTTCCAAATAGTGGGTCATTGTTTATTTCTCCCAAAATATGATTATCAGAACCATAAACAATTAAACTATCAGGGATATCCACCGTCTCCGTCTCTACTTCGATAATGGTGTCTTTAGTATTAATAGCATCAAGAGAAGGAAGAAGACCTAATCCCAATTCTGAGTTACTTACTCTTGTACAAGCTGAAGATAAAATGCTCAATAAAACTACAAAAACCGAAACGCGCTTAACTATATATTTGAATGCCATGAATTTATTTTGTCTTTATTTGCCTGCAAGTTCGTTGTATAAATCTAAATACTCTGTTAAATCGGAATCCCAACCATTAAATGGTACCACTTTTTTCCCTTTTACGCTAGAGAATTCAGTCATTAACTTCTTGTCAATATCATCTGATCCAAAAGTAATTGCGTCAGCATAGGTTGCTCCCCCTCTAAATAAAGCTGAATTATTTAAATCCTTATAGGGCTCCAATTCTTTATCCTTCACATTGGCATTGATAATTGCTTTTGTTAAAAAATCCTTAGAGAATTTTTCTTCAAAAGTATTTGAACCAATGGTATAGATTACTTTAGAATTAGAAAATACAGGTTCTTTTTTAAATGCAGTCTTGATATATGCTGGAATTAAACCCGTCATCCAGCCACTGCAATGAATCACGTCTGGAGGCCATCCAAATTTCTTTACAGTTTCTAAAGCACCTCTAGCAAAGAAAATGGTTCTTAATGCGTTGTCATCAAACCAAGTTTCATTTTCGTCATGAAAAATTTGCTTTCTTTTAAAGAAATCTTCATTTTCTAAAAAGTATACTTGTAATCTGGCATTAGGTAAAGAGGCCACTTTAATTTGTAAAGGATAGTCGTCATTATCCACTTGAACATTGATACCAGATAATCGAACCACTTCATGTAAACGATGTCTTCTTTCATTAATTACACCAAATCTTGGCATAATGCAACGTACTTCTAAACCACTGTCGTTGCTTTTAATGGCGAGCTTATTAATGATCTCCGCAAACTCAGTCAACTCTAAATAAGGCGACATTTCTGTTGCGATATATAAGATTCGTTTCTTTTCAGACATGCTAAATTGTTTAACTCAGATTATACTTTGAGTCTGCGAAGTTACGAAAAAATAAGGATTTTAAATAAATGCCCCATGTACACCCTAATATTAACAATTGGTCGTAAATTGCAAAGCATCCTAAATGATCCATAAAAATGGCCAAATTCCTCAAAATCAGTTTCTTCTTTTTGGTAGGCATCTTATTGATATGGTGGAGCATGCACCAAATTCCAGACCAAGAATGGGATAAATTCAAGCTGGCTTTGAAGCATTCAAAATTCTGGATCATTATACCTGTTTTTATCATTTTAGGGCTTTCTCATTTATTGAGGGCTTTAAGATGGAGATTAATCATGGAACCCCTTGGCTACCAACCTAGCATTGGGAATACATTCTTAGCAGTTTTAATTGGGTATTTAGCCAACTTGGCCATACCTAGATTAGGTGAAGTTTTAAAATGCACGCTGTTAGCTAAATACGAAAATGTGCCTGCAGAAAAAATTGTAGGAACCATTGTTGCAGAAAGAGCATTTGATGTGATTAGTCTTGGACTGGTTTTTTTATTAGCGCTGGGATTACAATTTAATGTAATAGAAGCCGGATGGATGCAATTAAAAGCACAAACTGCTGCGCAGCAAACAAGCAATTCAGGTAATTCAAATTGGTTGTATATCATCATTGGTCTAATCGCAGTTGCTGTGATTTTGTTTTTTGTTTTTAAATCAAAATTTAAAAATGCCATTGCTAGTGTGCAAAAAATATTAAAAGGAATTTGGGAAGGAGTCATTAGTGCCACTAAACTAAAAAAACACAATTTATTTTTCTTTTACTCATTCGGTATTTGGTTTTTATATTTATTAGCCACCTATATTGGATTGTATGGCACAGAAGGCACAGCTAGTTCCTTTGCAACAGCCATTAGTTGTTTAGCTTATGCAAGTATTGGTATGATTATTACTCCAGGCGGCATTGGTGCTTATGCCTATTTTATGGCCAAGGTTTTAGAATTAAACGGAATAGATTATACATTGGGATTAGCAAATGGAACCTTACAATGGTTCTCTCAATTTTTAATTGTATTGGTATTAGGTGGTGTGAGTTTAATATTATTACCTATCATCAATAGACAAAAGAATTAATATGCGCGAAATTGCATCCATGTCCAAAAAAATAGTCACTGTTGAACAAGCCAAGAACATCATCTATGGTTGGAAATTATTAGGTAAAACATGTGCTTTCACCAATGGTTGTTTTGATATTTTACATCAAGGACATATTTTCTCTTTGGGTGAAGCAGCCAAAGAAGCAGATTATTTAATTGTAGGTTTAAATAGTGATGCAAGTGTACAAAGATTAAAGGGCCCATCAAGACCAATTAACAATACAGAAAACAGAGCGATTGTTTTATCCAATTTAGCCATAGTGGATTTATTGGTCGTATTTGAAGAGGATACCCCCTTGGAATTAATAAAAGCTTTGATGCCAGACATCTTAGTCAAAGGTGGAGACTATACCATTGATCAAATTGTTGGAGCCAAAGAAGTCATTGCGGGTGGTGGCAAAGTTATCATCAACCCAATTGTTGAGGGATACTCTACTACTGGGTTAATTGAAAAAATAAAAAAATAATTACATGGAATTTTTAAAGGCATTGAGTATTCAAAAAGAAAATGAAGGCAGTTCAACTGGGACTAAATGGATAGCATCTAACGGAAATTTGATTCATTCTCTATCTCCAGTAGACGCTCAAATGATTGGAACAGTAAAGAGTACTGATAAAGCAGCATACGAACAAACTATTCAAACTGCACAAAAAGCTTTTAATGAATGGAGAAATTGGCCAGCACCCAAAAGAGGTGAAGTGGTTAGACAATTAGGAGAAGCTTTACGTGAACAAAAGCAATCTCTTGGCCAATTGGTGAGTTATGAAATGGGTAAGAGTTTGCAAGAAGGTTTAGGCGAAGTGCAAGAGATGATAGATATCTGCGATTTTGCTGTTGGATTGTCCAGACAACTATATGGCTTAACCATGCATAGCGAAAGACCATCGCATAGAATGTATGAACAATGGCACCCGATGGGCATTGTGGGTATCATTTCTGCTTTTAATTTCCCAGTTGCTGTATGGAGTTGGAATGCAGCTTTAGCATGGGTTTGTGGCAATGTGACGGTTTGGAAGCCAAGTGAAAAAACACCTATTTGTGGTAACGCCGTTCAACATATCGTTGCAAAAGTATTTGAAGCCAATCAAGTACCTGAAGGAGTGAATTGTTTAATTCAAGGAGACAGAACGGTGGGTGAATGGATGAGTAATGATAGTAGAATACCTTTGGTATCTGCAACAGGATCTACTCGAATGGGTAAGGAATTAAATAAAGCAGTAGCAGCAAGATTAGGAAAAACGATTTTAGAATTAGGAGGCAACAATGCCATCATTATATCCGAACATGCAGATTTAGATATGTCTTTAATTGGAGCGGTGTTTGGAGCAGTGGGAACAGCTGGTCAAAGATGCACCACCACAAGAAGATTAATTATACACGAAAAAGTATACGATAGTTTTGTAAGCAAATTAACTAAAGCTTATCAACAAATTAAGATTGGTAATCCATTAGATGCAAATAATCATATGGGCCCATTGATTGATCAAGATGCAGTTAACATGTATTTAAACGCTATTGAAGCATGTAAAAAAGAAGGTGGTACATTTTTGGTAGAAGGTGGTGTTTTAACAGGTAAAGGTTATGAAAGCGGTTGTTATGTGAAACCATGCATTGCCGAAGCACTACCCCATTATCAAATTGTACAACACGAAACATTTGCACCTATTTTATATGTGATGAAGTATGCTACCTTGGAAGAAGCCATTGAGATACAAAATAACGTTCCTCAAGGTTTATCATCAGCTATCATGACATTGAATATGCGTGAATCTGAATTATTCTTATCTGCAAAAGGAAGTGATTGTGGTATTGCCAATGTAAATATTGGCACAAGTGGTGCAGAAATTGGTGGAGCATTTGGTGGCGAGAAAGAAACAGGTGGTGGAAGAGAAAGTGGTTCTGATGCATGGAAAGCATATATGAGAAGACAAACAAATACCATCAATTGGAGTAATAGTTTACCTTTAGCTCAAGGAATTAAATTTGATTTATAAACAGCTACTAAATACAAAACATGTCAAGACCTAGTGCATCAGAATATGGAAGTTTTTTTCAAACTTATATTAATTATACTAGTGGGAAAGATTACTCCATTTTAGTTCAACAATACCATGATAGAATCACTGAATCATGGGCAGCCATTCCTACAGAAAGAAGTAATTATGCATACGCAGAAGACAAATGGACGATCAAACAAATGCTACAGCATGTGATGGATACAGAAAGAATTTTTGCCTACAGGGCTTTGGCTATTTCAAGAAATGAACCTGCTACTTTATTGGGATTTGACGAGAACGAATATGCAAAAAATGCGACTGCTGCACATAGAAATTGGAAAGATATGTTAACAGAATGGAGAGTACTTAGACAATCTACCAACCTCCTATTTGCTTCTTTTACAGAGGAGCAGATGAAAGCCATGGGTAATGCAAATGGACACCCTGTTTCTGTAAATGCATTAGGATTTATCATTTTCGGACACGC
>JAFMEV010000100.1 GCA_017856545.1 Chitinophagaceae bacterium | reverse complement strand
GTTGATTTATGTAAACGCTCGTGTATTGGATGTGTTTCTCCTTTTGCATGACGCTCTATGTATTCACAAATCATATCTCCCATTGCTGTTGTTGTATAACTATTCATAGGATCGATATCTTTTGTTACAAAGCCATTGTTCAAACACCAGCTTACTGCTTCTCTGATAATGGCAGCTTCTTTATTTAAACTGAAATGATCCAATAACATCGCTGCAGATAAAATAGATCCTAACGGATTAGCGATATCCTTTCCTTTTGCTTGTGGGTATGAACCGTGGATAGGTTCAAACAAAGCCACTGTATTCCCTACAGATGCAGAAGGCAATAAACCTAATGAACCCGCTAATACAGATGCTTCATCGCTGATGATATCTCCAAATAAGTTCTCCGTTAATACCACATCAAACTGTGCTGGATTTAAAATAATTTGCATTGCAGCATTGTCTACAAATAAATAATCCACTGCTACATCTGCATATTCTTTTGCAATTGCTTGCACTACTTTTCTCCATAAACGAGATGTCTCTAATACATTCGCTTTATCTACCAGCGTTAATTTCTTTCTTCTGATTTGTGCATGCTTAAATGCCAAATGTGCAATTCTTTCAATCTCTGTAACAGTATAAGAACAACCATCTGTTGCAGTGCTACCATCTTCACTTAAAGATTTTTCTCCAAAATAAATGCCACCTGTTAATTCTCTATAAATCACAAAATCTACGTTCTCCAATAATTTTGGTTTTAATGGAGTAAGGTGTTGTAATGCTGTATAGGTTTTTACCGGTCGGATATTCGCAAATAATTGTAATTCCTTTCTAAGTTTTAATAAGCCTTGCTCTGGTCTTACTTTTGCGGTTGGATCGTTATCATATTTTGGATCACCAATCGCGCCAAATAATATAGCATCGCTGCCTAAACAAATTTTAATGGTTTCATCTGGCAATGGATTACCAGTTGCATCTATCGCACATGCTCCCATTAATGCATGGGTATAAGTGAACTGATGACTAAAGTGTTTTGCAATAGTATCTAATACCTTAATAGATTGCTGTGTTACTTCTGGACCAATGCCATCCCCTAATATGACTGCTATTTTCTTTTCCATCTTTTTTATTTTTTGGATTGTTCAAATGCTTCAATCTCTGCCTTCATGTTTAATAAATAATCAATATCATCATACCCATTTAATAAACAGGTTTTCTTATACGAGTTAATTTCAAATTTTTCTGAAGAGCCCGTTGTATTAATGGTAATTGTTTGCGCCTCTAAATCTACTGTTAAGGTATCATCTGCACCCACAGCGAATATTTCTTGTAAGAAGGCATCGCTCACTGTTACTGGTAACACACCATTATTCAAAGCATTGTTTTTAAAGATGTCTGCAAAGAAGCTTGACACCACTACTTTGAATCCATAATCTTGTATACTCCAAGCAGCATGCTCTCTAGAAGATCCGCAACCAAAGTTTTTTGCAGCTACTAAAATCTCACCACCATATTGTGGTTGATTCAAGACAAAGTCTGCTTTTGGTTTGGTCTCATCATCGTTCTCATATCTCCAATCTCTAAATAAGTTTTTTCCAAAACCTATTTTAGTAGTTGCCTTTAAAAAACGCGCAGGGATAATTTGATCCGTATCTACGTTTTCAATACGTAGCGGAACAAATCGGCTGGTGAGTTTTTGTAATGATTGCATAATTATATTTTATAGAATGTCTCTAATATCTGTGATCTTTCCTGTTAACAATGCTGCTGCAGCCGTTAATGGACTTGCCAATAAGGTTCTTGCACCAGCGCCCTGTCTTCCTTCAAAATTTCTATTACTGGTGCTTACACAATATTCACCTGCTGGAATTTTATCTTCATTCATTCCCAAACATGCACTACATCCAGCTTGTCTTATTTCTACTCCAGCATCTGCAAATATTTTATCTAATCCTTCTGCTTTAATTTGCTTAGCTACTTCTTGTGAACCAGGAACCACCAATGTTTTAATACTAGGATCTTTTTGTTTTCCCTTGATGATACTTGCTACCAATCTAAAATCTTCAATTCTTGAATTGGTACAAGATCCAATAAATACATGTTGCACTGGCATACCTAATAAACTTTGACCGGCTTTTAATCCCATGTATTGCAAAGCCTTCTCATAGTTTTGTTTTTCTGTAGCATCTTTAAAACTTTCTGTAGTAGGTAAAGTTCCTCTTACAGACAATCCCATGCCTGGATTGGTTCCATAAGTAATCATGGGATCGATATCTTCTGCTTTAATATTTATTTCTAGATCAAATGTTGCGTCTGCATCTGTATACAATTGCTTCCATACAGCCAACTTCGCATCCCAGTCTGCACCTTTAGGAGCAAACAATCTTCCTTTGATATAATCAAATGTAGTTTGGTCTGGTGCAATCATTCCACCACGAGCGCCCATCTCGATACTCATATTACAAATAGTCATTCTTGCTTCCATGCTCAATGCACGAATAGCTGATCCTGCATATTCTACAAAGTATCCTGTTGCACCACTTGCAGAAATTTGTGCAATGATGTATAAAATAATATCTTTTGACACCACACCATTTTTTAATGCACCATCAATATTGATTCGCATTACTTTTGGTTTGGTTTGCATAATACATTGTGATGCAAAAACCATTTCTACCTCACTAGTACCAATACCAAATGCAATAGATCCAAATGCGCCATGTGTAGAAGTATGACTATCTCCACATACAATCGTCATGCCTGGTTGTGTAATTCCTAACTCTGGTCCAATCACGTGCACGATTCCTTGGTATTGATGTCCTAATCCGTATAATTCAACACCATGCTTTTTACAGTTGTCTATCAAAGTATCCACTTGAAATTTTGATAGAGCATCTTTGATAGGTAATTCCTGATGCAAGGTTGGTACATTGTGATCTGCTGTTGCAACCACTTGTTGCGGTCTAAATAACTTCGCACCTCTCTTCTCAATACCACTAAATGCTTGTGGACTTGTTACCTCATGAATAAAATGCTTATCGATGTACACCACAGATGGTCCACCTTCGATTTGCTTTACCACATGCTGGTCCCAAATTTTTTCAAATAATGTTTTTCCCATAATGATTAATTATATGCTTCCGCCATTTCTTTTAAGTCTGCTTCTAACACTTCTTTTTTCTTATCTGCGATGGCTACAAATTTTGGATACAATTCGTCAATTTGATTTCTTGTATACTGATAACCCATCTTATGTAATCTATGTGCTAATGCACTTCTGCCACTTCTTGCTGTTAGTACAATTTTACTATCTTCTGCACCTACTTCTGCAGGATTGATGATTTCATAAGTTTGTGCTTCTTTCAAAAATCCATCCTGATGTATTCCAGAAGAATGTGAGAATGCATTAGCGCCAACAATAGCTTTGTTTGGTTGTACCATCATTCTCATAATATCTGAAACCTCTCTACTAATAGGATTCAATAATTTTGGATTGATATTGGTATATAATCCAAGATCTTTATGTTGTTGCAAAATCATTACTACTTCTTCTAATGCAGTATTACCAGCTCTTTCACCTAATCCATTAATAGTACATTCAATTTGTCTTGCACCTCCCATCACGCCTGCAATAGAATTTGCGGTCGCTAATCCTAAATCGTTATGACAATGACAAGACAAAACTGCTTTATCAATGTTAGGAACATGGTTGCTTAAGTAAGCCATTTTTTCTTGATACTGATAAGGCAAACAATATCCTGTTGTATCTGGAATATTTAAAGTAGTTGCACCTGCTTTCACCACTGCTTCAATCACTCTTGCTAAATATTCATTGTCTGTTCGTCCAGCATCTTCTGCATAAAATTCTACATCGTCTGTAAAATTTCTTGCCATCTTCACTGCGTTCACTGCACGCTCTATAATTTCTTCTCTGGTGCTATTGAATTTGTATTTGATATGCAAATCAGATGTACCTATACCCGTATGAATTCTAAATCGCTTTGCCGGCTTTAATGCTTCCGCCGCCACTTCAATATCATTTTGCACGGCTCTAGTCAATCCGCATACAACGGTATTTTTTAAGGTCTTCGCAATCTGGTTCACAGATTCAAAATCTCCAGGACTGGATACGGGAAAACCCGCTTCTAAAATATCCACCCCAAGCTCCTCGAGCTTCACCGCTAGCTCTAATTTCTCCTTGGTGTTCAATTTACACCCAGGAACCTGTTCACCATCTCTTAAAGTGGTATCAAATATGAAAACTTGTTGACTCATAGCATTGATTTACAATGGGTTATAGATACAAAACGGGCCTGAAGCCCGGTATATATCCAAATTTACCCAATATCAACAAGTAATTCACATCATTTTTATGCCTATTTTACAACCTGTAAGGGATGTGTTTTTTGATTAATTGGTTGATTTTCAATAAATTGACCACAAATTGGCTACGATGCCCAACCTAAGTTCGGATGCTTTATTTATTCTGATCAAATCCCTTGAAAAAGGGGAGAAGCGCA
The DNA here is from genome assembly GCA_017856545.1 of Chitinophagaceae bacterium. GTDB lineage: Bacteria > Bacteroidota > Bacteroidia > Chitinophagales > Chitinophagaceae > Sediminibacterium. The sequence goes on along the minus strand of JAFMEV010000100.1, from coordinate 1,453 downwards.
ACTTTAAGCTGTTTGCCGCCCGCAATTCCGGTTCGGCCGACCTTAAAATAGTGCAGCTTTTTGATGCCCTGGATAAAATGCATACTTACGACGAGGAGGAATTACTTCGAAAAAACGATTCCATCCAAAAGCAACAACTTTCGAATTTAAAAGCGCATTTATACGATCAAATTTTATCTAGTTTGCGCATTTTAAAACAAAGTGAAAATATTGATCTGCAAATTCACGAGCAATTAGACCACGCCAAGATTTTATACAACAAGGGTTTATATATTCAATCGTTAAGACTTTTAGAAAAAATTAAGCAATTAGCTAAACAAAATAATCAGGTAACTTATTTGTTGCAAGTATTGTTTTTAGAAAAGAAAATCGAATCGCTTCATATTACCAGAAGTATGCAGGACCGTGCAGAAAAATTAAGCTCGGAAATGAATGAAGTGAATGAGCGCATTGAAAAGATTACGGCTATTTCTAATTTGAGTTTACAATTATACGGTTGGTATATTCAACATGGTCATGCCAGAAATGATGCAGATAGAAAAGCAGTGGATGATTTAATGAATAGCGGCGCTATTGAGTTAGTGAAATCTTCTAAAGGATTTTATGAGAGATTGTATAGATACCAATGTTATTGCTGGTTTGGATTTATCAATCAAGATTTTTTAATGCATTATAGATATGCACAAAAATGGGTGGATTTATTTGATAAGGAAGAACACATGCAACAAATTGAATCTGCACAATACATCAAGGGTTTGCACAATTTGATTACTTCTTTGTTTGATTTAAGATATGTTGATAAATTTAAAGAGACCATTGCTATTCTAGAAAATGTAATGGATAGCCCAATTGTATTAAATAATCAAAATAATAAAATACAATCTTTTGTTTACTTGTATATTGCTAAAATTAATCAGCACTTTTTAGAAGGAAGTTTTAGTGAAGGCTTAGTAATGGTGCCCACTATTGAAGAGAAATTAAAAGATATTGTACTGTACATGGACAGCCATAGAGTGCTGGTTTTTTATTATAAAATTGCATGTTTGTATTTTGGTGCAGGCCAGGCTGACAAAGCGATTGACTACTTAAATAAAATTATTCATTGGAAGCTAAACCTGCGTGATGATTTGCAATGTTATGCGAGATTGCTTCATCTTATTGCGCATTATGAACTAGGCAATATGGAAATCGTAAACTATTTATCTAAATCGGTTTATCGCTATATGTCTAAGATGAATAATTTAGGAGCTGTAGAAGAAGTATTATTTAATTTTATTAGAAAGTCTATTCAATCTGGTGGTGAGATGAATCAATCTTTCCAAGATTTATTACAAACCTTACAACCTTTAGAGAAAAATAAATTAGAAAGCCGCGCATTCATGTACTTAGATATCATCTCTTGGTTAGAAAGTAGAATTCAAGGAAAGGATGTACAAAGCGTGATTAAAGAAAA
>JAFMEV010000099.1 GCA_017856545.1 Chitinophagaceae bacterium | reverse complement strand
GAATACCTGAAGTTACAAAAGCAGATTTGTCATCATAAGGCACCATGTTCTTATTGGCAGTAATATCTGCCATGCCTAAAACCTGTTCTGCTTTCTTACCACTAATATTTTTATTTCTTAAGTCGATCAACATTAAGTGATTGTCAGTTCCACCACTGATAATTTCATATCCTTTAGCTACAAAAGCAGCCGCCATAGTTTGCGCATTTTGTTGAACCTGCTTAGCGTACACCATAAAATCATTAGATAAAATTTCGCCAAAAGCAAGCGCTTTTGCGGCAATCACATGCTCTAGTGGTCCACCTTGAGTACCAGGGAATACCGCCATATCAATCACATTGGACCATAATCTTAAATTACCTTTTACATCTTTTAATCCTAAAGTATTTTCGCCATCCTTTGCCATCATAATCACACCACCTCTAGGGCCACGCAATGTTTTATGTGTGGTAGAAGTCACAAAATGACAATGATTGAATGGAGAACTTAATAATCCTTTTGCAATTAAGCCCGCTGGATGAGCGATATCTGCTAATACAAATGCACCTACTTCATCAGCCACTTTTCTGATACGAGCATAATCAATATCTCTACTGTATGCACTCGCACCACAAATAATTAATTTTGGTTTATGTTGTCTTGCTTGTGATTCCAACATTTCATAATCAATCAATCCAGTTTCTTTCACTACACCATAAAAATAGGGTTTGTATGTTTTACCAGAGAAGTTTACTGCACTTCCATGTGTTAAGTGACCACCCATGCTTAAATCCAAACCAAGGATAGCATCACCTGGTTGTAATATAGCCAACATTACTGCAGCGTTTGCTTGTGCACCACTATGCGGTTGCACGTTCGCATATTCTAATCCAAAAATTTCTTTTAATCTATCAATGGCTAATTGCTCTGTTTTATCTACAATCTCACAACCACCATAATATCTTTTACCAGGATAACCTTCTGCATACTTATTTGTCATCACGCTACCCATGGCTTGCATTACTTGTAAGCTGGTAAAGTTTTCAGATGCAATCAATTCAATTCCACGTCTTTGACGAGCTAATTCTTGATTAATAATGTCGAATACTAGGGTATCTCTTTGCATAATTGGGTATTTATAAAGTGGGATATTTTTGCAAAAATAATCCATTATAAAGCCTAGGCAAAGCTTTCTTTGAACAATTGCTCGCCTAATATCCACAATTTGGGCAATTTTGGTTCAAACTAACACATATTTGCTATTTTTACCCACCCCAAAAAATAACCGAATGAAGGCAATTATTCCAGTAGCTGGTGCAGGTGCAAAATTACGCCCTCATACTTATACGCAGCCGAAGGCATTAATACCCATTGCAGGAAAAACCATACTAAGTTTCATTGTAGATCAACTAAGAGAGGTTGGCATTGATGAATTCATTTTTGTAGTAGGTTATTTAGGAGATAAGATTCAAGATTATGTTGAGCAAACTTATCCCAATCTAAAGAAGCATTTCGTAAACCAAACGGATAGACAAGGAACAGCTCATGCTATAGAATTAGCAAAATCTATTGTAGGAAATGATGAAGTTTTTATTTCACTAGGAGACACCATTTGTGAATTTGATATTAGAGAAGTAATTGATAGTCCTTATAGTATGTTGGGTGTTCAAAAAGTAGATGATCCAAGAATGTTTGGGGTAGCAGAAATTAATGAAGAAGGATTTATTGAACATACTGTAGAGAAGCCTTCTATTCCAAAATCAAATTCCGCTTTAGTGGGTTTGTACAAGATTAAAGAGTCTGCAATTTTATTTGATTGCTTTCAACAATTGTTTGAAGAAAATATTAAATCCAATGGGGAGTACAATTTAACTGATGCATTGGATTGTATGATCAAAAAAGGTGTTCAGTTCAAATCTTTCAAAGTAAAGAACTGGTATGATTGTGGTAAGAAAGAAAACTTATTGGAAACCAATGCAGTATTATTAAAGAAGACTGGTGGCATTACCATCAATCCAGAAAATTATATCAATAGCATTATTATTCCACCAGTAAGTATTGCAGATGGATGTGTCATTGAAAATTCCATTATTGGTCCACATGTAACTATTGGTAATAATACCACGGTAAAAAGCTCTGTGGTAAAAGATAGTATTATTGGTTCCTATACTTCTTTAGATGAAGTGGTTTTAGACAATTCTTTAATAGGTAGCGATGCTTCCGTTAAAGGATTAAGTAGAACCTTGAATATTGGAGACAATACAGAGATTGACTTTGGCTAGCCTTTAAAAATTGTTGTAGAATTTCCTTGTGCTGTACAGGTTATTACTAAATCATTAATACAAACATGTTCAGGTGTATTAGCTACATACCAAATAGTATCTGCTATATCTTCTGCTTTTAATGGTGTATAGCCAGCATAAACAGCATCTGCTTTAGTAGTATCTCCCTTAAATCTCACTATACTAAAATCAGTTTCTACTGCACCTGGATGAATAGCAGTTACTTTCACTTGATGTTGTAATAAATCTATTCTTTGTGCTTTAGAAATAGCATCTACTGCGTGTTTTGTTGCGCAATACACATTGCCATCCTTATATACTTCTTTCCCAGCTGTACTTCCTATATTGATGATATGTCCTTTTTGAGCAATGATAAAAGGTAATACTGCTTTGCTTGCATACAATAAACCTTTTAGATTGGTATCAATCATGGTTTCCCAATCTTCCAAATTAGCTTCTTCAAATGGATCTCTTCCCAATGCCAAACCAGCATTATTCAATAATACATTGATGGCTTGCCACTCTTTTGGCAAATTTTCCAAATGTTCAAAAACGGCTTTTTTATCTTGCACATCAAAAATCAAAGACAAGGTTTTTACGCCATATTTTTTTTCAATATCATTGACAACCACTGCTAATTTTTCTTTTCTTCTTGCAGTTAATATAAGATTCCATCCCTCAGCGGCAAATTTTTCTGCAGTTGCTTTACCTAAACCAGAACTTGCTCCGGTAATCAATATAATTTTTGACATAGTTATTTTGTTATGGCTTCTTGAATAAATTGATGCATTGCTTGGTTCACTTGGTCTGTTGCTTCCAACATGCCCATATGTCCCACCTGCTCTAAGATAAGAACATTTTTTGGGGGTAAAAGTTCAATTTGTGCCTGGCTATCTTCAAAAGGTACGGCAATATCTTCTTTACCTACAATCATCCAAACAGGGATACGTTTTTGAGTGAGCATATGTGTGTGTGCTCGTCTATTGCGCATAGCAAACACAAATTGCATCATGGCTTCTTTACTAATATCACTGGCGCTATCAATCACTGTTTGAATCGCTCCAGGATGTTCTTCTTTAAATTTATTACTAAATAAATTTGCAGTGGCTGTTTCTAGATATTTTAATGTACCATATTCTTCTAAAAATTCTGCCACTTTCATTCTGCTTGCTTTTTTGGCTTCAGTATCTGCGTATGTAGTAGAATGTATTAAGCCAAGCCCCATCACATGATTGGTATAATAGTCGGCAAAAGCTAGGCCAATGTATCCTCCCATGCTATGGCCCATCACATAATATTGTTCAATATTCAAATGATGCATTAACTCATGCATCACTTCAACATACATATTGATTTGTGGTAATTGACTATAATGTATGTTCAATGGTTTGCAATGCACTCCAGGTAAATTGGGGGCGATTACTCTATAGTACTGAGATAAATAGTCAATCTGTGCTTCCCAGATATGATAATCTTCTCCAAATCCATGTATTAGTAAAACGACTGGCTTATTTATTTCCCCATTATCAAAAAAAGCAAGCTCATCAATGCCGTAGTTGTAATGATGCACCATTGAATTACTGGAACCTCGCATCTTTTCCTCTTTTAATTAATCTTATAGATAATACCAATGCTAAACTAATTACTGCAATGACTTCTTTTGAAAAATGTTGAGGGATAAAGTAATTGCCCAACATAAATACAATGATAATACTAAAGAAAGTCCATCCCAAATAGCCCGTCCATTTTCTAGAAACAAAATAAGTTATCAATGCAATTAAATAAAAAGGATGCAACCATAATAAATTATAATTTTCGTGACATGCTGTGTGCATGGAGAATTGACTCATATAAAGAACTAATAATCCTCCAATACCAAAAGCAATCAATAATATAATATCAATGGCCTTTGATAAAACTATTGCAGGTCTAGCATTCCAATTGGCTGCTAATATATACACAATTAAAAAAGCAATCAACACATAAATTGGTGAACTTGCTTTTGCATTGGGCTTCATTTGATATTGAATATGTTGGGTCTTAATGACTAAATCTGGATTATTCGCAACTCTATTGTATAGGAGTGTAGGAAGAAATGCTTCTTCAAAAGCCGTTGGTTTTCGATCAGACACTGCGCCTAGCAATAGATCAATACCTAGTCCAATCCATGGCTGTCCTGCTGTATAGGTTGGTGTAACTACTTGCTCTCTAAAATTAGGTACACCTAATAAACTATCATTTAAAGTAGCGTGTTTGAAAATGCCATCTTTTATTCTTGTGGTACAATTGTCTTTAATAAAATTGTATAAATAAAAACGGTTATCACCGACCATATTGGTTTGAAGGGCTTGATACCATTTTATTTTTTCATCTTGAGAGATATTCAATACTTGTTCGTGTACATCTCTTCCAAAGTATTGATATTCGTATAAGAAGTTTTGATAAGTATCTGCCGATATAAAGTACAATAAGTTACCCTTAACAAACTTTGCAATAAAATTAGGTGTATTAAAATCAAAGCTTCCGTAATTATATACGATATCTGTTTGATTCATACTATCCACTACTCTAATCGCAGTATGTCCCCATATAGTATAAATATCTTCGCCAGCATCACAGGTGATTAAACTAAAACGCAGTGTAGCATTTTGATTGCTATCCTGCGCTTGAATGGTAGGGCTTTCCCAAAAATTGAAAGCCAATACCAGCATGAAAAAAAATATTTTTTTCATTAATAATTATTTTCTGCTGTAATTAGGAGCTTCTTTAGTGATATCAATATCATGTGCGTGACTCTCTCTCATACCAGCATTGGTAATTTGAACAAATGTGGCATTTTGTAAATCTTTAACGGTTTTAGCACCACAATAGCCCATACCTGCTTTTAGTCCACCCACAAATTGATAAATGATTTCACTCAATGTTCCTTTATATGCTACTCTTCCTTCAATTCCTTCTGGAACAAACTTTTTTGAATCAGTTGTATTGCCTTGAAAATATCTATCGCCACTTCCTTCGTTCATGGCACCAATACTTCCCATCCCTCTATAGCTCTTGAATTTACGTCCTTCATATATAATCGTTTCACCTGGGCTTTCTTCTGTACCAGCAAAGATGCTTCCCATCATCACGCAGTTTGCACCAGCAGCTAAAGCTTTTACCATATCTCCTGTATAACGAATGCCTCCATCGGCAATTACAGGAATATTTTTTCCTTTCAATGCTTTGGTGGCTTCCATAATAGCAGTTAATTGCGGCACACCTGCACCAGCAACAATTCTTGTGGTACAAATAGAACCTGGACCAATACCCACTTTTACTGCGTCAGCACCTGCATTTGCTAATGCTAGCGCACCTTGCGCAGTTGCAATATTTCCAGCAATCACTGGTAGGTTTTTAAAATTTTTCTTCAATGATTTAAGTGCCTCAATTACTCCTTTACTATGACCATGTGCACTATCTAATGTTACAATATCCACGCCCACGCTTTGCAATGCTGCAGCTCTATCCAATACATCTTTGGTTATACCTAAAGCAGCACCCACTAGTAAACGACCTATTTTATCTTTTACTGCATTAGGGAAAGCGCTTAATTGTAAAATATCTCTATAAGTAATCAAGCCAATTAATTTTCCTTGCTTGCTTACTACTGGTAATTTTTCAATTTTATATTGGCGTAAGATTTTTTCTGCTTTTCTCAAATCCGTTCCTTCTGGTGCAATGATCAAATTTTC
>JAFMEV010000098.1 GCA_017856545.1 Chitinophagaceae bacterium | reverse complement strand
TATGCCGAAGGCTATGAAGGATCTGCTGATTATATTTTAATGCATGATGGTGTGGGTAAAAGAGGATTTTTAGAAAGAATCATTGTGGAAGGAATGGCACGTCACCAAAGAAAACAAAAATTATTTAGTATCAAGGGTAACTCTATTTCTGGTTACGGTATTTATGCAAAATATGATTTACCACAACATACTTTACTTTTTAAAGGTGAAGAAAGAGCGCAAAGAATTGTCACTAAAAAATATGTGGATGATCATTGGGATGAAAGAGAAAAATTAAATTTCAGAAGATACGCCTACCCAATTAGTAAAGACACTTATATACTTTGGGATTTACAACCAGAAGAGTGGTCTCCTCAAAATCACTCCTGTGATGCCAATTGCGAATACCAGGGGTTAAATGTAGTCACCAATAGAAACATCCAAAAAGGAGAAGAGCTCACCTTGGATTATGCACAATTTTTAGATCATACCATGGAGCCTTTTGAATGTCAATGTGGTTCAGCAAAATGCAGAGGACTGATTCAAGGAAAACAAAAAAATTCTTTATAAATTTATAAAAAGCTTGATATGAAAAAAACGATCCTTGGCCTTGCTATGATTTTTATAATAGCTGGAACAGTAAATGCGCAAAAAAAATTTGCATCTTGGCAAGATAGTATTGCATATGAAGCTTCTTTATCAGAAATTTGGACCCCTGTGCCAAAAGCAGTTATGCCAGGAAATTTTATTTCAGAGCCACCATCTGATGCAATTATTTTATACAACGGAAAAGATTTAAGTGCCTTTCACGGAAGAAATGGAAAGAAAATAGGTTGGGTATTAGAACCAGATGGCGCATTAACAGATGTGAAAGGAGCTGGAGATATTATCACCAATGAATCTTTTGGTGATTGTCAATTACATCTAGAATTTAGAACACCAAGTGTTGTGAAAGGAGCAGGTCAATCAAGGGGAAATAGTGGTGTATTTTTAATGGAACAATATGAAATTCAAATTTTAGATTCTTATCAAAACCCAACCTATGTAAACGGCCAAGCTGCTGCAGTGTACAAACAACATATACCATTAGTCAATGCGAGTCGCCCTCCAGGTAATTGGCAAGCTTATGATATTATTTTTACTGCTCCAAGATTTAATGCAGACGGTACTTTGTTATCTCCTGCAAGAGTTACCCTTTTACATAATGGGGTATTGGTACAAAACAATGTAAGTCTTATTGGACCAACAGACTGGGTCATCAAACCTGTTTATAAGAAACATGCTGATAAATTACCTTTATTCTTTCAAGATCATGGAGACGATGGTAACCCAATTAGCTTAAGAAATATTTGGATTAGACCTTTATAGTTTTTTAAAGAAGTATCATAATGGGCAAATATCATCCACCTGCTATTATTGAAACTTTTTCTCCGCTTTGGTGGCAAACTACTTTAACTGTATTTGTTGCTATCGCGCTCATTGTTTGGCTTCCTAAATTCATTAAGCCTTTACAACACAAAATGTATCATTGGGCTATTGGGATCATTATTTTAATGAATACCATCTTAGAAAATGTATACAACTATATGAATGGCTATTGGAATTTACAGCAAAATCTACCATTCCATTTATGTAGCATCAGTGGTATTCTATGTATTATCCTGATGTTTAATTTTAAACAAAGATTGGCTGAATGCCTTTACTATTGGGGATTAGCGGGAGGTATACAATCCTTGTTAACACCAGAATTTTCCGTAGGAATGGAAGGTTTTAATTTTTATGGATATTATATCGCTCATGGAGGACTAATCTTAGTAGTACTCTATTTGATTGTTCATTTTGACTTTACACCCAGAGCAAAATCTTGGTTGCATATTTTTGGATACACCCAAATTTTAGCAATATCTGTAGCCATCATCAATTATTTAGTAGGTTCTAACTACATGTACTTATCTAAAAAGCCAGATGTAAACAATCCTTTATTAATGGGAGACTGGCCTTATTATATTCTTGTATTAGAAGCTGTTGCCCTTATTCATTTCTGGATACTATATCTACCCTTTGCAAAAAAGAACAAACCTCAATTGGCTTAAAGTTCTTCTATTCTTTTCGCTTTATCATCTACTACCAAATCAAACTGAGGCTTGGTGGGTCCACCATTTGGACAATAGCCAGTGATTAAATCATGAAACTTACAACCCCATTTTGTTAACTGCTCTAATGTAAGTGCTCTTAAATCTCTTTTTGAAGCTTCCCCTCTACCTGTCCAATAAGTTATATGCCAACCCTCATCGTATAATTTGTTGATTTTTTCAATGTTTTGAAAATTGGGTTCAGCTAATTCATATGCTCTTTTTTCACCATAAAAACATATTGTTTCATCGATATCAATTAATGCCTTTTTGGAGCCAAACCTTTTTGATTCAATCATTGTTATATATTTATACAAATTTACATTCTTTCTATAAATTATAGATTACAAATTAAACAGTCTCTATGCACTCTTTCTCGAACAAATTGATCTTCCTGCTTATTGGTATTTTTTTATGTACAATAACCAATGCGCAAAACCAACCTACCATTCGAACAGCACAAATCACCATTGCAAGAGATAGCTTTGGTGTACCACATATTTTTGCGCCAACAGATCCTGAAGTAGCATATGGTTTGGCATGGGCACATTCAGAAGATGATTTTAAAACCATACAAACTCTTATACTAACAGGGAAGGGAAAGTTAGGCACCTATATGGGTAAGAAAGGAGCTCCAGTTGATTTTGTGGTGGGCCTATTAAATACCAAAGCACTAGTGGATGCACAAATTGGTTCGATGGATCCAAAATTTCTTGCATTGATTCATGGATATCTTGCGGGATTAAATGCTTATGCTAAAGCACATCCTAAAGAAGTATTGAATAAACATGTATTTCCTGTGAGCATCGAAGAATATTTATCTGCTTCTGTATTTTCTGTAGCAGTATTTTGTGGGGTAGATAAAACCTTACCTAAAATATTGAATGGATCTGTTGCGCATTTAGCAGGATTTAAAGGAGAAGGAAGCAATGCTTTTGCCATTCATAGTAGTAAATCAAGTTCTGGAGAGAACATGTTAGTGATCAATGCACATCAACCTATTGAAGGTGCTACTGCATTTTACGAAGCACATCTTCAAAGTGAAGAAGGATGGAATATATTGGGTGGATTATTTCCAGGAGGCCCAATGATATTTCATGGCGTTACGCCAAATCTTGCATGGGCACATACCGTGAATTTTCAAGATAAATTGGATTTGTATCAATTAGAAACAGATAAGGCACATCCTAATCAATATAAAGTAGATGGCGAATGGTTGAATCTAGAAGTTAGAAAAATTAAATTACAAATAAAGGGCATTCCTTTTCCCATTTATAAAAAAGCGTACACATCTATTTACGGACCTACTGCTCAATCTCCTAGTGGTGCATTCTTTTCTATGAGACTTCCATCACTGATGGATGCAGGTGCTTTACAACAATGGTATGCTATGAATAAGGCTACGAATTATACAGAATTTAAAGCCGCGTTGACACAGAACCATCTCCCCATGTTTAATATTATGTATGCAGATAAAAGAGATACTATTTTTTATATCTCTAATGGTAAGATGCCCTACAGAAATGCAGACACAAGCTATCATTGGAGCAGCACTTTACCCGGAAATACCAAAGCAACTTTATGGAATAGCTTTAAGCCTTTAAGTGATTTGCCACAATATACCAATCCAACAAGTGGTTATTTATTTAATACCAATCACTCCCCTTTTTTAGCAACCACTACTGCAGAAAATTTAAACCCAGCAAAGTTTGATAAAAATGATGGCTATGAAACCTATCATAATAATAGAAGTCAAAGAGCGAAAGAATTATTGGAAGCATTAGATAAAGTATCTTACGAAGATTTAAAAAGAATCAAATTTGATAGAACCTTACCTTCGCCCATTTTATTTCCTTATGGTTTTAATGGAGACAGTTTATTCTTAGTAGATGAGTCTGCTAGTCAACAATTAGCTCCATTGATAAAGACTTTAAAATCTTGGAATCATGAGACTAATGCAGATAGCAAGGGTGCATTAATTTATAATCTTGCTTATTATAAAGTGCCTGAAATAATGCAAGGAAGAAAAAATGACAAGCTAAGTATACAAGAAGCCATTCAGGTTTATCAATATGTGTATGACTTTTTAATGAAACATTATGGCAGCATTGATATAAGCTTAGGTGATGTTCAAAGATTGGTAAGAGGTGACCAAAACTGGCCTCAAGCCGGTATGCCTGATGTATTAGCTGCAGTGATGAGCGAGCCTTGGGGGGAAGGAAAAAGAAGAATGAATAGTGGAGATGCCTATATCAATTTTGTTCGCTTTCCTAAGGATGGTAGCTTGCCTTTGATTGAATCAGTAAATACTTTTGGTGCAAGCATGCATCCAGAAAGCAAACATTTTGCTGATCAAAGAGCCCTATATCAAAATCAACAAGTGAAAAAAATGACTTTAGATAAAAATATGATTCTAAAAAATGCAGAAGCAATTTATCATCCACAATAAATTCTGCACCACAAAAAAATTATAATCTAGCAGTCACAATAGATTTATCTAAAAAAGCCTTGGTATCAAATATCACGGCTTTTTTATTGCGAAGAAGTTTATTAAAATCTAAGGATTTAAAAAAATCATGAGCTACTGCAAGAACAATACCATCATAGCTATCTAAAGAAGTGATTAATTCAACCTCATATTTTTGAAGCACTTCTTCTGCATTGGCAAATGGATCAAAAACGTCCACGTTAATACCTTTTTTTACTAATTGTGCATGAATATCAAATACTTTGGAATTGCGTATATCTGGACAATTTTCTTTAAAAGTCACACCAAGTATCAATACTTTTGAATCGGCAATATCAATCAAACGCTCTTGCATCAATCTAATTAATTTATCTGCAACAAAAGCACCCATCTGGTCATTCACATGTCTACCAGATAAAATTACCTGTGGCGTATGTCCTAAGCTACTTGCCTTATGAGCTAGATAATAAGGATCTACACCAATACAATGTCCGCCCACTAAACCTGGCTTAAATGGTAGGAAATTCCATTTAGTTGCAGCAGCTTCTAGCACTTCTGTGGTATCAATATTCATTTTATCAAAAATCAATGCTAGTTCATTCACAAAAGAAATATTGATATCTCTTTGTGCATTTTCAATAGACTTTGCAGCTTCCGCAACTTTAATGCTACTTGCTTTATATGTGCCTGCTGTTATGATTGATTGATATAAAGCATCTATGGTATCCGCTACAACTGGGGTTGAGCCAGAAGTAATTTTTTGAATAGTGGTTAAAGTATGCATTGTATCTCCCGGATTAATGCGTTCTGGTGAATAACCGCAATAAAAATCTTCATTGTATTTTAAACCACTTGTTTTTTCTAATACAGGAACACAATCTTCCTCTGTACACCCAGGATACACGGTGCTTTCATAAATAACGATATCTCCTTTTTTTAAAATGGTGCCAATAAATGCTGTAGCGTTTAATAAAAAACTCAAGTCTGGTTCTTTAGAAGGAGTTACCGGTGTAGGCACAGTAACAATATAAATATTGCAATCTTTAATGGCAGATAATTGATCAGAAAAACTCAATTCGGATGCATTCAATATCGCTTCCGAACTAGATTGTAAAGTGTGATCCTTGCCCTCCTTCAATTCATCCACCCTTCTGGTATGGGTATCAAAACCAACGGTTGCATACTTTTGACCAAAGGCAATAGCCAAAGGAAGACCAACATAGCCAAGGCCAATAATTGCAATCTTAGGTGAAGTAGTCATTGTATCCATTAGGTGCCAAAGTTAAGCAGCCTTAGGGGATCTTTAGTGATGTCCGAAGTTTTTTTCTCCAGCAGGTATTGCAAAAGGCAACCTATTTTGTGGAGGCGGCAATGGACAGGTTGCAAATGCAGTAAAAGCACAAGGTGGATTATAGGCTAAATT
>JAFMEV010000097.1 GCA_017856545.1 Chitinophagaceae bacterium | reverse complement strand
AACGCAGTGAGCTAATCAAAAATTCCTTATCCCAATAATATCATAGACACTTGTTTTACTGCTATTTCCAATACTAGTATATAAGTTTCCATAGCTATCATAAGAATAAAAATAATAGGAATTGGAGCCACTTTCACTTGAAGCATGAAAGTATCCATTGGGTATTCCTAAGTATCTCCAATTTGGTCCAATTTTATTCCATTCATAATAACTTGGTACATACCAATCACTATATCCATGAAAAGATACATTGTAAATATATTTCGCAAAATTATTCCAACTCTTTCCAGCCAATGATCTGGTATTTTGCATACCATATCCAAAGGCCATAGTGGTTCCTCCATCACTATAATAAGTTCCATCCGAGCCAAAAACAGCTGTCATACCCATCTTATGTTCCATTATAATAAAACCATGTGTCTCACCAGGTACAAAACCTGCATCACCTGATTGAAAAATATAAGCAATTTTTCCCCCTAAATAAGTTGTGCCAGCAGTTAAAGAGCTTGTAGTAATCACTCTTTCATTACCATATGCAGTTCCTGCACTATTGGTAGCAAAAGAACGAACATAATATGTAGTGGCTACATTTAAATTTGACAATGTAATGGTAAATGTACCCGTACCTGTTCCACTTAATATTTTATTATCATTTATGGTTGGATTCGCATTGGTACTCCAACAAACACCTCTATATGTTACTAGATTACCTCCATCACTACTAATGCTTCCTCCAGTAATAAAACTGCTAATAGTAGTACTGCTTGCTGCCGTAGTAGTTAAGCTTGGTGTAATCCCTGTTGTAGTAAAACTAATTTCATTTCCATAAACAGTTCCATTTGCATTAGTTGCATATGTTCTTATATAATACACTGTACTAGCTGTTAATCCAGATAGTGATGCTGTGAATGTGCCTGTACCTGTTCCTGAATTGGTTTTTGTACTCAATGCAATCGTTGGATTGATACTGGTATTCCAAACAACACCTCTTGAGGTAATACTTGCTCCTCCATCAGAATTGATTGTTGTAGTAATGGATACAGTTGCTGCACTAATATTAGTACTACTAATACTTCCAAAACTTATACTATTGGTAAGTCCTGCTGCGCCAGTTAGATCCGTCCATTCATATCCATTGTAAACTTGCATTTGACCACGTGTTCCGCAATCACTACACCAAATAACCGTTCCAGTACTTATGCTGGTCATTGCAATTTTTTGGGTATGGGTCTTATTGGGAAAACTATATGGACTAATTGCACTGGTTGTTGCTGAAGTGATTCTTCCTTTTTCGTCCACGCTAATAATAGGTATCGCTAAGCCACTTCCATAGGTTCCTGAACTAACACCAGAATTTGCTAGTGTAGTAATATTGCCATTATTGGTAATATCTCCATTCAAAGTAAGTACAGGCTTATTGCTTAGTGCATTGTAATCACCATTGAATAAAGTTGGCTTATTGTTTAAAGTATGATAATCTCCGTCAAATAAAAAGGGTTTGTTACTTAGGTTATTATAATTCCCATCAAACAAACTGGGCTTATTGGACAGACTTGAATAATTCCCATCAAACAATAAAGGCTTATCCGTTAAATCATTGTATGCCCCGCTAAATAATATAGGTTTGTTTTTTAAACTATCATACTCTCCACTAAAACTTAGGATAGGGCTTGAATTTGTTGATGTTTGTATCAATACAACCGTATCTCTTATGCTTTCTCTTACAATAGTAGATACTTTGGAGTAGGGCGCTAACATCATACCAGTGTCTTTAGCAGAAAGTTTAGTAGAGATGGCGCTATCCAATAATTTAATCACCTGCACTTTTACATAATTACGCAACATGTCTGCAGTATCAGATGTATTTAGTTTAGCATCTAGCCCCATTGTCTGTAATGAATAAAAAGCATAGGGGACAATACCTAAGCTTGTTGTGCCCATATTGATCCAGTTGTTTTGGTATTTCCAATTTTCTAAAGGCGCATTGGGTGTAATAGCTAATTGTATACCTAAAAAGTAGGGGCCTTCTTCCCATTTAATTTCTGATAGTGTTCTGATAGCACCTTGGGTTCTTTTTCCATGACCAATCATGATAGAGAATACTCCAATAGCATCTGTTTGAGTTTCGTGTTCTTCCGTATAAATAGTTTTACTATTAATAGTTCCTGAAATCAAATTAGTTTGAATATAAATTTTTCTTTCATTTACAGGATTACCATTAAAGTCTTTTGCAATTCCTTGAAAAGGAATACCAGTTGGAATATTTTGAGCAAAAGAAGATAAGAAGCTTACAAAAACTAAACCTATTAAAATATATATTGCTTTCACGGATTTAATCTTGTTTAATTACTTGAATGATATCCAAAGAGTTTTCAGAAATTACTTGTATAATATAAGCTCCGGAAAATAGCTTACTTGTATTCAAAATGGTGCCATTAGATAATGCCCATCCAGTTTGAGTTTCCTCTAAGATCAATTTGCCATCAATGGAATAGCATCTAATGGTAAATGGTTCATTGGGAATGGGAAATTTGGTTAATTGAATTCGAGGGTGGTCTCCGATTGGATGGGGGTAAATTCTTAAGCCATATTGTCCAAATTGAATAGGCACTTTACACCCCTCTTCAATTGTTCTATTGATTGATTGTGGTTTATAAATAGATAAACCATTACCCAAAAAAAAGCAATTAGCCCTATGGTCAATTTGAAAGGACAAACTACCTGTTGTCATTGCAGGAGTACTCGCTATACTATTGATTTGAAAGGAGAGGGATTGTGTCTTAGCTTTTTTAGCTAGACAAAAGATGCATAGTATGATTAAAAAAGTATTTCTCATTTAATAGGTAGTACTAAATATTTTTTTGGTATAAACGCCTCCTAATTGATAGCTTATAATCAATTGGTCTGAACTAATTTGTTCAATGAGATAGGAATATTTTGCAGGACTGCCGTTCTGAGTGAGTGCATCAATAAAAATGCTTAGATGATTATTATGTTCTTTAATTGTATAATTACCTAGTATGCCATCTGAATCTATAGTTGTTCCAGTATTTGAAAATTGAATAAAATAAGTGTTTTTACCAATAAATGATTTGGTAGAACTTTCATTGATTGTATGAGACAAAAACCAGGTTTTATTGGCGAGCATTGCTTGGGTTCGATCAATACTGCCCATATCCTTATTACAAGCGCAAGTAATAAAACAACTTAATGCGACAATGATTATCTTTTTCATAAATAAAACGAATTGATTATTTACTAAAATTGGCAATAGCCCACTTGAGTAAATTATTATTGGTATTTTCTAGGTTGAGTTTTTTACTAATATTATAACGATGGTTTCTAACAGTCTTTTCAGAAATGAATAATTGTTCACCAATTTCCTTGCTGGTTTTTTGTTCAGCAATTAAACTCAATATTCTATATTCCGCTGGACTTAATTCGCCCATTAGATTCATGTTTTCTTTTTTAGAATCGATATAATTAAAAGCTCTTCTAAGCGCCACTTTAATTTGTTCTTCATTCCAAGGTTTGACTATATAGTCTAATGGACTTACCTGATCAGCTTCTTCTGTGTATTTCACACTGGTGTAACTTGTAATAAAGATAATTTCTGTAAAAGGGTATAGTTTACTTGCTTCTTTGGCAAAATCAATACCATTAGCTTTTCCATTCAAATTGATATCACACAATATGAGTTGAGGGTTAAATGTGGTCAGTTCTAACATGCCTTCATCATAAGAGTGAACTAAATTGGTCTTATAACCCTCTTGTAAAAGAATTTCTTGTAAGTCTAATCCTACAATAAGTTCATCTTCCAGGATAAGTATTTTCCTATACTTCATTATTGATTATTTATGCGTTAAAATAGATTATATAAGTAGTTCCATGATGACTTTCTAAATCATACCTTCCTTGTAATTGTTTTACTAAGTTTTCAATAAGATATAAGCCAAGACTTTTTGAATGGGCTAATTCACTTGAAAAGCCAATTCCATTGTCACTAATGCTCATTTGATAACCATTGTGTAATTTTTGAACATCAATTGTGATAAGACCTTCAGCTCTTCCTTTAAAGGCATATTTCATGCTATTAGAAACGATTTCGTTTATTAATAATCCAATGGTAATGGCTCTATCCATTATAATTTGAATTGAACTATCCACTGTTAATTGTATGGCAATCTCTTTAACCTCATTGAGGTAGAGTAATTTTAAATAGTCAGTAATGGTCTTGACGTAGGCTTCTAGATTCACTTCTTTAAAATTTTCATTTTCATGAAGATTTTGGTGAACAAGGGACATGGTTTTGATTCTGTTTTGAACCATTGATAAAGATTGATGTAATGCTGGGCTATCAATTCTTCTTTTTTGTAAGTTGATTAGGCTATAAATTACCTGAAGGTTGTTTTTTACTCTATGGTGTAGTTCTTTTAATAAAAGTTCGTTTTCCTCATTCTTCTTCTCAATTAATTCCTTGCTTTTAGATTTTGCTGTATTGCTAATTGTTAAAATTATAAGACTTATTGTAGCCATTATGATCACTATAACGCTTCCCCATAATAGAATTTGTTGTGCTTTTTTATCTGACCTTTCTTTTTCTAAGTTGGCCATGGTAATCACCAAATCTTTACGTCTATCTTCTGCTTCCAGATTAATAAGTAAAAGAATTGCTTGATTTTTACGTATGATTTCGTTCTGCGCCTCTTTAAGGATATTGTATTGCTTAGTATAATATAATGCAGAGTCTAATTGATTGATTAAAGTAAAATAATTAGATTTCATCTCAGTAGCCCTAAGCCTCATTCGTTTATCTTCTTTATCCTTTAATAATTGATCAATTCGTCGAACAAATTTTTTGGCATTCGTTACATCCTTGTTGGCTATATATGCGTTGGTCAAATGAATCATCTTAAAGATCATATTTAGCTTATCGTCCTCGCTTTGTTCTATATCTAATAATAAGTATTGAATTGCCTTTGGGTAGTCACCTTCGGCTAGAAAACATCTCCCTAGAGAACCCATTAAGCTGGCTCTTCCGCTTAGATGAATATTTTTTGGGGTGTTATCACTTGAATTTTGAAGTTGTTGATTGCTAAGATTCAAGCCAATGCTATAGTATTTTCTGGCACTATCAATTTTTCCTAATTCAAAATACAGATTACCAATAATTCTATAGTGTTTATATTGGTCAACCATTTTTGTTGTAGGCGTGATTTTTTCAAAAGCTAAAAATTCCTTGAGGGCTAAATCAAATAATTCAAAATCAGCATAGAGTTCATAAAAGGAGTCCGTTAGACCCATTTTTAGTCTTTGTTTTCTTATGGCTAGGGCTTTATGTAGATTATTTGTTTGAACATAGGCTTTTTCTAACCTAGCTAAAGTTTTTTGAAACTGATTGGGGTTTAAATCTTGTTTTGATTGTAATAACTTTTCTTGAAGTGGGATAGATTTTGAAAATAATTTTTGTGAATGATATACCTGCGATAGGTAAAATTGTAATCTTGCTGTTAATTTGTTTTGTTTACTAGTTGTTGCCCAATCAATCTCTTGAAGTAGCAATTGTTCCCAAGTATAATCAGTCAGTACATTATTGATTTGTTGTTTTTTACCAATATCATAAACACTGTCCCAAATAGAAATGATTCTATTGGACTGAGAATAGTTTAATCTAAGATTTGTATCTATGGATACGCCGAGTTTTCGAAGCTTAGCTATGTCTTTTTCATTTGTTTTCTGCCCCATTATCAATAGAGGAATTACTAAGAAAAAACATAAAATGGCTTTGGTACAATAATTTTTCATTTGGCTGGTAAATATCGTTAGGGTTTGCATCTCCATTTTGAGGTTTATGCCTCATTCTTCTGGGAGATAATTTTCATTTTTTTACGGCAATGAAATTAAGATCTTCTCTTTTAAGGCTTTTAGTATTTATTCTAATATCCTTTTATCCCTTATTTGGTCTTACTCAAATGCAAGATTTAGGTATCCCTTTTCAAGGAATCGCGAAAGATTATTCCGGTAATATTGTCAATCAGAGGGTTATTTATATTGAAGTTGCCATTGTAACTAAGGAAAAGCCTTTAGATATATTGTATAATGAATTGCATAAGGCAAAAACAGAT
>JAFMEV010000096.1 GCA_017856545.1 Chitinophagaceae bacterium | reverse complement strand
CTTGGGCAATTGTCTTTACAGACAATAAAACCAAGAACACAAAAAAGTAAATGATCTTCTTTTTCATAATTTTTATTTTACAGCAGCTTCTAAGTCTGCAATGATGAATTTTGACATTTGTAAAAAAGCATAAGTTGCTTTAGGTGCGGTTTCTGGATTGGTCATCATTTTCCCTAAGATAGAAGGAACTACTTGCCAGCTGATTCCATACTTATCTTTTATCCAACCACATTTACCAGCTTTGCCACCTTCTAATAATTTATTCCAATAGTGATCTATTTCATCTTGTGTATCTACAGTTATGACAAATGAAACTGCTTCATTAAAATTAAATTGATGATTTGCTGAACTATCCATAGCGCCAAAAGGTAATCCCTGTAATTCAAATTGGGAATATTTTATAAATCCGGTTTGGTCTGGTTCCCCTTCTTCGTATCTACTAATAGCTACAATTTTATTTTTGTCAAAAATACTTGCATAGAAGTGAATTGCCTCTTCGGTTTTACCAGCATTTTGTCCTACAAACATCATGTGTGGCATTATTTTACAACTACTTTGATGGCCAAGCATCAATTGCCAGTTCACTCCATATTGATCTGCACACCATCCATATTGTTCGCTCCAAGGATATTTATTTAAAGGCATCATTATATTACCACCGTTGCTAAGTTTATTCCAAACTACTTCAATCTCTTCTTGATTTGCTGCACTAATAAAAAATGAAATAGAAGGATTAATTGAATATTCCGGGCCGCCATTAAAGTTCATAAACCTTCTTCCATAAATTTTATATACAACAGCCATTGGATTTTCGGATAGTAATTCTACATCTCCAAAAACATCTTTATAAAATTGAAATGCTTCTTTTGCTTTTTTATCAAACCATAAACAAGTGCTTAATTCCTGTGTCATTTGAACAATTTTAGCTTAATTATGTTATTACTTATAAAGTTAAGATATTAAATATTTTGTAACTTACTATAAATCAAAAATGTAGACTATGTCATTTCAAGATAAACTAGATCATTTAATCACTACTAAAGAAGCTATTCCTTCCGAGTATGCATTAAATGAGTTGATTCATCAAACAAGCTATTTGTCTGATGGTCAAATGATTGAATGGAAGGGAGCTACGCATGAAGTGTTCTCGCCTATCTGTATTCAAACTGCGAATGGCATTGAAAGAGTCAAAATTGGCTCATATCCAATTTGCACAGAGAAGGAAGCAATGATAGCATTAGATGCTGCTTGTGCTGCTTATAATGAAGGTAGAGGAGAATGGCCTACTATGAGTGTCGCTCAAAGAATAGGCTGTGTAGAACTATTCGTCAAAAAAATGTTAGCACAAAAAGACATTGTGGTTAAATTAATTATGTGGGAGATTGGGAAGACCTATGCTGATTCTGAGAAAGAGTTTGATAGAACAGTTGAATATATCTATGCAACGATTGACGCATTGAAAGATGTGGATAGAGATTCTTCAAGATTCACTATTGAACAGGGTATTGCTGCACAAATCAGAAGATCGCCATTGGGCGTAGTGTTGTGTATGGGGCCATTCAATTATCCTTTAAATGAAACCTTTACTACTTTGATCCCAGCGATCATCATGGGGAATACTTTGTTATTCAAACCTCCAAAACATGGTACTTTATTACACTATCCTTTATTAGAAGCATTTAAGTCTTGTTTTCCTAAAGGAGTTGTAAATACTATTTATGGTAGAGGTAATGCCATTGTTCCAGCTTTGATGGAATCTGGCAAAATCAATGTACTTACTTTGATTGGTTCTAGTAAAGTAGCGAACCAATTGAAAAAATTACACCCTAAAGTAAATAGATTAAGAGCCATCTTAGGTTTAGATGCAAAAAATGCTGCTATCATTACCAAAGACGCTGATATCAAATTAGCGGTTCAGGAAACGGTATTGGGTTCATTATCTTTCAATGGTCAAAGATGTACCGCTTTAAAGATTGTGTATGTTCATAAATCTATTGCTGATCAATTCATTAGCTTATTGAATGAAGCAGTGGGTAAATTGCAATTTGGTTTACCTTGGGAGAAGGGTGTAACATTAACCCCACTTCCAGAACCAGGCAAGCCTGCTTATTTAAATGATTTAATTGAAGATGCAAAGAAGCATGGTGCTAAAGTAATGAACGAACACGGCGGTACTATTAAAGAATCATTCTTTTATCCAGCAGTACTATATCCCGTGAATAATAAAATGAAAGTATACAGCGAAGAGCAGTTTGGTCCAATTATACCTGTGATTCCATTTGATGATATTGAAGAGCCTATTCAATATGTAATTGATTCAACCCATGGCCAACAAGTAAGCTTGTTCTCTAAGAATAAAGAAGAATTAGCTAGTTTAATTGATCCATTGGTAAATCAAGTGAGCAGAGTGAATATCAATAGTCAGTGTCAAAGAGGTCCAGATACTTTCCCATTCACTGGTCGTAAAGACAGTGCAGAGGGCACTTTGTCTGTAGTGGACGCTTTAAGATCTTTTTCTATCAGATCTTTAGTAGCTGCTAAATTAACAGATGATAACAAAGAAATTATCAATGATATTGTATCATCTCATCATTCTAATTTCTTAAGCACAAAATATATATTCTAAATATTTTATTTTACTAATTCATAAAGCCCGAAAGTTAATATGCTATCGGGCTTTTTAGTTGTACCTTTGTAGCTATTATTAAAAACAGTGTATTTTGAAGTTTATTGATTTAGGATTAGATCCAAGAATTTTGGATGGGATTGATTCAATGGGTTATGAAAATGCCACACCTGTTCAAGAACAAGTGATGGTGCCCATTTTAGAAGGAAAAGATATTATTGCAGCAGCGCAAACTGGAACAGGTAAAACAGCTGCTTTTTTGTTACCACTTTTGCATAGATTAATTACATCACCACATCAGGCATCTGATATCAATGCCATGATTATTGTGCCTACTAGAGAATTGGCTATTCAAATTGCAGAGAGCATTGAAGGCCTTTCTTATTTTACTGATGTAAGTGCCATTGCAGTTTATGGTGGCGGAGATGGTAATTCATTTGCTATAGAGAAAAAAGCTTTAACCAGCGGAGTAGATATAGTGGTATGTACACCAGGTAGAATGATCGCTCATTTAAATATGGGTTATGTAAAACTTAATGGCTTAAAGTACTTAGTCTTAGATGAAGCTGATCGTATGCTAGATATGGGTTTTAATGATGACATCAATAAGATCATTACCTACTTGCCTAAACAAAGACAGAATTTATTGTTTTCTGCAACTATGCCTACAAAAATGAGGGCATTAGCTAGAAATTTATTGGTAAATCCTGTAGAAATTAATATTGCAATTTCAAAAGCTTCTGAAAATATCACCCAAAAAGCATTTGTGGTGTATGATACTCAAAAAGATGCTATCATAAAAGATATGCTTGGTTCAAAAAGATACAAGAAAGTGATTGTCTTCTGCTCTAAAAAACAAAACGTAAAAAAGTTAACTGCAGATTTAAAACATGCAAAGCTTTCTGTTGCAGAAGTGCATTCCGATTTAGAACAAAAAGAAAGAGAACAAGCCTTACAAGATTTTAGAAATGAAAAAATCTCCATTATTGTTGCTACAGATATTTTAAGTAGAGGTATTGATATTGATGATATTGATTTAGTCATTAATTATGATGTACCCAACGATGGAGAAGATTACATTCATAGAATTGGTAGAACAGCTAGGGCAGCTAGTTCAGGAACTGCCTTTACTTTAGTTGGGCAAAAAGAGCAATCAAAGTTTGCACAAATTGAAGACCTGCTGGGTGCGCCTGTATTAAAAGGAACTGTACCTGAAGAATTTGGAGAAACCCCGAATTATGCTCCAAAATTAGTTAGATCAGGCAATAAGAGAAACCATTCAACTATGCGAAAAGCTCGATAAAAAAAGCCTCTTCAAACTTGAAGAGGCTTTTTTGTTTTTTATGTAAGATTATTTTATTTCAATAATCCCTCTTTTCAATAATTTAGAATCTGCTAAATTTAATAATTGTACTCCAGGCGCAAGGGTTTGTATTTTAAAACTTTCCTGAGTTTTTGTTTCAATACCAGGCTTACCTTCTTCTTCCTCTTCTTCTGTTTTTGTAATAGTGGTTGCAGTTACCAATAAAGTAAATGGAGTTGCAGTAGAAATTTTAGTAGATAAAATTAAATTAGCACCAGGACCTTTTGCATCTTTATCAGCAGCATAAAGTGTTTCAATTACTTTACCGGTACTATCCGCAACTTCAATACTTAAATTAGCAGCTTCGTTTTCTTTAGTTTTTTGTAAGATAAATGTTGCAGCTTGTCCATTGGTAGAATCTAATGTTGTTTTTTCTAGGAAACTAATTCCTGCATCAGGTCTTGGTCCTTTTTTGGGTGCGAAAATTCTTCCAAATTCAGCAATTGGTTCTAATACCTCAGTTAAAGCAAGCGTTAAAACGATTAGTCCTATGGTACTCGCAACGATAAGTTCTTTTTTGAAAGAACCTGTTGTTTTGTCTTTTGAATAATTTTTTAAAGAACCCCAGTTATTCACTATATGGAAAATGGCAAAACCAAAGAAAATTAATCCAAATATGGTATGGGTTATTTCTACAAAATGTGGTTTTTGTTTGATATATAACAGTATTCCGGTAGTTCCTAGTACAATAAATGCAAAGGCAATAGATAAGCTAATAATGTTCTTTTTCTTCATATTGTATGGTTTGATGTGAGCAAGTTATAAAAATATGCTTAAAAATCAGGTAGTTATATCTTTCTAACCGACAAAACTGAATATTTTATGAAAAGTCTCATTCTAAGTCATTTAATTATCGTAATATTGCGATTAATATGGGAGCAAGTAAAATAAATGAATACGGAGAAAAGCAAGTTTTGATTGCTAAATACGCCAAAGCCTTATCGCATCCTGCTAGAATTGCAATTTTAGATGTGCTTTTGAACAAACAAACCTGTGTTTGTGGAGATATTGTTGAGGAGTTGCCTATAGCTCAGAGTACAGTGTCACAGCATTTGAAAGAATTGAAAGAAGCTGGATTAATTAAAGGAGATATTGATGGTGCCTCAGTATGTTATTGTATCGACCAAGAAGAGTGGAATAAAGCTAATTATATATTGAAGCAGCTATTTGATTCATACATAGTAGATGCTCAAAAATGTTGTTAATCAAAAATCAAAAATAAATTTTATGCAAACCGAAGAACAATTAAAAGAAATTGTAAGAAAAAAATATAGTGAAATTGCTTTACAAGATAAGGAAACCAATATGTCATCTTGTTGCGGCGCAGGAGGGTGTTCTACAGAAGTTTATAATATTATGTCTGATGATTATACCAGTTTAGAAGGATATAATGCTGATGCAGATTTAGGATTAGGTTGTGGATTGCCCACTCAATTTGCAAAAATTAAAAAAGGTGATGTGGTGGTTGATTTAGGAAGTGGTGCGGGGAATGATTGTTTTATAGCAAGACATGAAACAGGAGAGACTGGTAAAGTAATTGGTGTAGATTTTACGCCTGCAATGATTGATAAGGCAAGAGCCAACGCAGAAGTTAGAGGATTTAATAATGTAGAGTTTAGACAAGGCGATATTGAAAATATGCCCATTACGGCAAATAGCGCAGATGTAATTGTAAGTAACTGTGTATTAAATTTAGTACCCAATAAAGATGCTGTAATAAAGGATATATATAGAGTTTTAAAACCCGGAGGTCATTTTAGTATATCAGATGTTGTTCTTGTTGGTGCTTTGCCTGAAGGTTTAAGAAAAGATGCTGAAATGTATGCTGGTTGTGTATCTGGTGCCATTCAAAAAGAAGTTTACTTAGAACTTATTCATGCCAATGGCTTTGAAAATGTAACTATACAAAAAGAAAAACCTATCATTATTCCGAATGATATTTTAGTCAATTATTTATCTGTAGAAGAAATTAATAAATTGAATAGTGGCTCAACGGGTATTTTTTCTGTAACAGTGTTTGCTCAAAAGCCATTGACTGATAAAAAAGTTTGCGTGCCAGGTGGAGGTTGTTGTTAAACTAAATTGAATTACTAAGATTTAAATTATTTTATTGATGAAGAATGTTTTGGTTTTATGCACTGGAAATAGCTGTAGAAGTCAAATAGC
>JAFMEV010000015.1 GCA_017856545.1 Chitinophagaceae bacterium | reverse complement strand
TACCATCATCTAATACTTGTAATAAAATATTATAAATATCTGGATGTGCTTTTTCAATTTCGTCTAATAAAATAACACAGTATGGCTTACGACGAACTTTTTCAGTCAATTGACCACCTTCTTCATATCCAACATATCCGGGAGGGGCTCCAATTAATCTGCTCACTGCAAATTTTTCCATGTACTCACTCATATCAATTCTAATCAAAGCTTCTTCTGAGTCAAACATGTTTTTTGCTAAAGCTCTAGCCAATTCTGTCTTACCCACACCTGTAGGACCTAAGAAAATAAATGTACCAATGGGTTTTTTAGGATCTTTTAATCCTACTCTATTTCTCTGAATTGCCTTTACTACTTTACCAATGGCATCGTCTTGACCAATCACCATGCCTCTCATTTCATCAGCCATTTTTCTCAACTTGGTATTCTCAGCTTCTACCATTCGCTTCACAGGAATGCCCGTCATCATGCTGATCACTTCTGCGATATTTTCTTCATTAATAGGGAATCTTGCATTCTTGCTATCTTCTTCCCATGCCAATTTTGCTTTTTCTAAAGACTCGCCCAATTTTTTCTCTGTATCTCTTAAACTAGCAGCTTCTTCAAATCTTTGACTCTTCACCACCTTATTCTTTTCTACTTTAACGTCTTCGATTTGCTTTTCTAATTCTACAATATCTTGAGGTACGCTAATATTTTTCAAATGCACTCTAGCACCTACCTCATCCAAAACATCAATCGCCTTATCTGGCAATAAACGATCTGTCATATAGCGATCACTTAATTTCACACAAGCTTCAATGGCTTCTTGATCATAAGTTACACTGTGATAATCTTCATATTTTGATTTGATATTATTCAAAATGGTAATGGTATCTTCCACACTTGGTGGTTCGATAATTACTTTTTGAAAACGACGATCTAAAGCACCATCTTTTTCGATATGCATTCTATACTCATCCAAAGTAGAAGCACCAATACATTGCAATTCTCCTCTAGCCAATGCAGGCTTAAAGATATTAGACGCATCCAAAGAGCCACTTGCTCCTCCAGCACCCACAATGGTATGTATTTCATCAATGAATAAGATTACATCTCTGTTTTTCTCTAATTCATTCATGATCGCTTTCATTCTTTCTTCAAACTGTCCACGGTATTTTGTTCCAGCAACCAATGCTGCTAAATCCAAAGAGATCACTCGCTTATCAAATAATACCCTACTTACTTTTCTCTGTACAATTCTTAAGGCTAATCCTTCTACAATCGCAGTCTTACCCACCCCTGGTTCACCAATTAAAATGGGGTTATTCTTTTTTCTTCTACTTAAGATTTGACTTACACGTTCAATCTCCGCTTCTCTACCTACAATTGGATCCAAAGCATCCTGCTCTGCTAACTTGGTAATATCTCTACCAAAATTATCTAGAACAGGTGTTTTAGATTTATTCGCTGACCCAGCTTTTGCTTTTGCACCTGTTCCAAATCCGCCACCTCTTTTCTCGTCCTCAAATTCATCATCTGGTTCATCAGAAAATTCTGCATTAGGATTTTTGGGTGATGAAGGCTCAGCACCTACCATGCCTAATTCATTTCTAAATAAATCATAGTCTACATCAAATTGGTTTAAGATTTGAGTAGCAATATTTTCTTTGTTCTTTAGGATGCTTAATAATAAATGTTCTGTTTCAACCATGGGGCTTTTCAATGCCTTTGCTTCTAACACAGTCACACGGATCACTTTTTCCGCTTGCTTGGTTAAGGGTAAACTATTGATATTGGCAATGTTTTTTCCAGACTTATCCTTAACGGCTAATTCGATTTCTTTTCTCAATTCACTTAAATTCACATTCAAGCGTTTCAAAACAATGATCGCTGTGTTTTCTTGGTCTCTAATCAAACCAAGCATTAAATGCTCGGCTCCTATAAAATCGTTGCCTAATCTTAAGGCCTCTTCACGACTATAAGAAATGATTTCCTTAACTTGTGTTGAAAAATTATTATCCATAAAAATAATTAGTGCTTGATACAATATAAACGAATATTTTTAACCTAAAGTATGTCTTAGCGCCTTAGTTATTAACCTTTTATTAAACCACTATGCAATACCAAACTGAACCCAAGGAAAAATTTACCGTTATCAAAATACTTGATACCACCCTTAGTTCAAATCTCGTGCCAGAATTAACCCAATTGACCGATTCAATTTTGGCAAAAAGCCCTAAAAACCTGGTATTGAACCTAGAAAAAGTGCATTCTTGGGATGGTAAGGTACTAGCGCAATTGGCTCAAGCACAGGAACAGTTTTATGACAATAATGCCAGTTTTGTCATTTGTTGTCTGTCAGATAGCCTCAATAAAGACTTAGACGCCTCTGAATGGGGAGATTTAATGAATACCACCCCAACAGAATCAGAAGCCTGGGACATCGTTCAAATGGAAGAAATAGAGCGTGAACTCTTAGATAGCGATGACATGGATTTTTCCGTTTCAGAAGCAGAAGATTAGTTATTTTCGCCAACCATGATTACCCCTCAGACCATACAGCAGATCACCAGCCGCATTGATATTATTGATGTGGTAGGCGAATTTGTAAAATTAAAGAAGAGAGGTACCAATTATTTAGGGAACTGTCCGTTTCATAACGAGAAGACCCCCTCTTTCACTGTTTCCCCAGCTAAGGAAATTTATAAGTGTTTTGGTTGCGGGAAAAGCGGAAATACCATCACTTTTTTGATGGAACATGAAAAGTACAGTTATGTTGAAGCTTTAAGATGGTTGGCGGCTAGGTATAATATTGAAATTGAAGAAACAGAGGCTAGCCCGGCCCAAAAAATGGCACAACAAGTAGCGGATAGTTTATACGCTATCAATTCATTTGCCATGGATTGGTTTCAAAAACAATATTGGGAAACGGATGATGGAGCCACCATTGCTCAAAGCTATATGCAACATAGAGGTTTTTTAAAACCTATTGTAGAGAAATTCAAAATTGGCTACAACCCCTCAGACAGAGATGGATTAGCAAAAGCTTTAATTCAAAACCAATTCAATCCAGAATTATTCGCAAAAACAGGATTGGTGGTGGAGCGTAATGGAGAATGGCAGGATAATTATAGAGATAGAATCATTTTCCCTATTCACAATACCACGGGAAAAATTATAGGTTTTGGCGCTAGGCAAATTGCCAAGAACGACAAGTCTCCCAAATACATCAATACACCGGAGAATGATATTTATATTAAAAGTAAAATCTTATACGGATCTTATTTTGCAAGAACTGCTATTGATAAAAAGAATGAATGTTTATTGGTAGAAGGTTATACTGATGTAGTGAGTTTACACCAAGCAGGTATTGAAAATGTGGTAGCAAGTGGTGGTACTTCTTTGACCATTGATCAATTAAGATTGATTAAAAAATATACACAAAACTTAACCATTATTTACGATGGGGATAGTGCAGGTGTAAAAGCAGCATTAAGAGGATTGGACATGGCCTTAGAAGAAGGCTTGAATGTACAATTGGTTTTGATTCCTGACAACGAAGACCCAGATAGTTATGTCAATAAAGTTGGGTCAGAGGCATTTAATGAATTTGTACAAAACAATAAAAAAGATTTTGTCTTATTCCAATTAGAAGTTCAATTAAAAGATGTTGGATCAGATTTAAATAAAAAGAATTTATTGGTTAATCAAATTGCAGAGACCTTAAGTAAGATTAACAAAGCCGAAGATTTTACCAAACTACAAGAATATATTTTAAAGTGCTCTTCTCTTTTAAAGATTGATGAGACAGGATTAACGCAGTTGGTCAATAAATTTAAGCGAGATAAGATTGTTAAAGAGGAAAAGAAAATGGCCTATGATGAAGCTGCCATTTTAATGCCAAACTTAAACAATGAAACAAGCACTGAAGAAAATATTGATATTTTCACAGACAAAGATTTAGTGCACGAAAAGAATTTATTGCGTGTTCTCATTGAATATGGTAATGAAAAAACTGCCGAAGGAAAGTCAATAGCAGAGTGGATTTGGGAAGAAATTGAAGCATTCCCTTTAGAGCATACAGAAATGATTCAATTAATGGATGCATATACATCATGGTTCAAAGAAGGTAAATCTCCAGATAGCAAAACATTGCAATATCATGAAAATGAACAAGTCCGTAATTGGGTAGTTACTCTTTTTGCACCAGAGCACGAACTCAGTCAAAGATGGAACGAAAAATTAGGTATAGTAAGGCAGGTAGAAGAAAAGAATTTTATGCACGATGTGGAAGCCAGCCTACTTTATTTTAAATTAAGGAAAGTAAAGAAAATGATTGCTCAAAATCAAATTGACATGGAGCATGCTAAAGAAGATGATCAAATTTTATTGCTTCAAATACACAAACACTTAAAAGAAGTAGAAAGAGAATTAACTAAGATTATTGGAACAGTGATCATTAAGTAATATCGAGTTCCTTTCAGAAGACTCCTTATAAAAAAATGAGTCTCTTTCGAGACTCATTTGGGTATTTACTAACACATCAAAAATGTTTATTTTTCTGAGGGATTGTTTTTCCCTGCCATTAGTTTTTCCAAAGTAGCTTCCAAACGCTTTTGTTTGGTTTCTTCTTTTTTAGCACCTTGAATCCAACTTAAGTATTCCTTTTGATTGATGATGGATAAAGAAGTAAAGAACTCTCTAGCCTCTTCATTATGAGAAAACATCTTATCTAATTCAATGGGTAATGCAATCAAACGCTTTTCAAAATCGTCTACTTTAATATTAGAAACTTTGAACTCTGCGAAAGATCTTTCCTTATTGGGGATCTGATCTAATTTCGTAAAACGCATTGCTGTCCATACATGATCTAAAGTCACCTGACGGATAGCTTCAAAATCGTTGTCAGACAAAATCTCCCAACTTGCATCTCTGTTTAAATCAGATACGATCTTAGAAGTTGGTTTTGGATAAGCAATCCATAATTTACATGCAGGGTGCAAAGCAGAAAAAACTTCTTTCAGAATATTGTTCAACTGTAATTGGTTGATAGCAAAAATCAATGCAAAATCAACTTTTCTAGTTTTCAATAATGGAGTTAAATTCTTATTGTAAGATAATTTGGCAAATTGCTTTTCTACTGAAGAAGGTAAACCTTGAATCAATAAATTTTTCTCATCCTTTAATTGCAACTTTTCTAAAATATTCAAATTACTAGACATATTAAACGTAGAATTTATGAGGAGGGCGAAATTACGAAAAATGTGTGATTATCCACATTTTTTATTGTATAAACTCTGTAAAATACTGATAATCAATGATTTATTTTTCTTCTGATTTTTCCTTCTTTTTGAACAAGGGAACCTTGTTTTCATTGCCCTTAAATAGCCTTTTAATATTATTTCTATGGGTAACAACGACCATAATAGCCACAATAATCGCAAATAACCTATAGGAGGTTTCTTTCTCATGGTAGATAAATAAGATCAAGACCATGAATGCAATACCTGCCAACATAGAACTCACCGATACAAACCTAGTAGCAATGAGTGTAATTAAGAAGACTACTATGCATAATAAAGCAACAGCTGGCTGGATAGCTAAAGCCATACCCAATAAAGTCGCTACCCCCTTTCCTCCTCTAAATCCAGCCCAAATGGGATAAATATGCCCAAGAACAGCTACTAGACCAAGCACTATCATGAAATTGGTTCTATGTAACTCATTGGTATAATAATATGGAATGCTTACCCATAAGGATGTAGCAATGGCACCCTTAATAACATCAATGATCATCACAAAAGTGCCCCATTTAGCACCTAAAACGCGATAAGTATTGGTTGCACCAGCATTGCCACTACCATAATCTCTGATATCAATACCGAATTTAGTTTTACTTACCCAAATAGAAGTTGGGATAGATCCAATCAAATAAGCCAATAGAGTCAACATCACTTCCGTCATAATCAATCACTTTGGGGTAGGCAAATATACACCATAAATAAGCCAAAATACCATTCACTATGCCTTATTAAATAGTAAGCTAACCCATCCATCTAAAGGCTGTGATTGTATAAATTGCCAATTATTCTTTTGTGCTAATGATATTATATCATCTTGATCTTCAATTAATAATCCACTTAAAATTAAAGTAGAATTTGAATTTGATACTTGACTTAGTGCTTCTAAATTTGCCTCAATGATATGCCTGTTTACATTGGCTATAATTATATCAAAGTCTCTGGGCTGAAAAGCAGCGTCAACCAGTTGGATAGTGATCTTTGAACTGCCATTGGCTTGGAGATTTTCTTCTGAGTTCTCAATACACCAAGGATCATTGTCTACTGCAAGTACCTCACTTGCCCCTAACATCTCAGCTAATATGGCTAAAATCCCAGTACCTGTGCCAAAATCATAAACGGATTTACCTCTAAAATCCAAGTTTTCCATTAATTGCATAACGGTAAAAGTGGTAGCATGATGCCCCGTACCAAAACTCATTTTAGGGGTTATTTGTATTTCGTATTGGACCTTTGGATCGAAGCTGGGATGAAAATTTGCCCTAATACCCACAAAGTCTCCCACCCTTACAGGCTCAAAATTTGATTCCCAAACAGCATTCCAATTTTCTTCCTTAATTATTGATTTAGAATACTTTAAATTATGTAAACTAAATATATTATTTAATTCATTTTCGATATTATTGGCCATATAATCTTGTTGAAGAATAAAGGTTTTGCAATGGCCTGCACCTTCCCCTAAACCAGCAGAGGTTCCCAAGACACTACTCATTCCAACCCCATTATTGATAGAAGTTGCCGCCTCCTCTTCGTTAAATCCGTCAAATCCAAGATTGGACAACTGTGCCACCAAGATCTCTAATTGGTCTTGGTTCTCAAAATCAAAAGCTATTTGGATGTATTCTTTAGACATGGTTGTATTTATTGGGTGAAGTTAGTCATAAAAATGCCCTCCCTGAAATGGGAAGGCATTTGATATTTTGAGTAGAGTCCTTTTCAAGAGACTCCAGTTTGAAAAGGCTCAAAAAAATTAAGCTTGTGGGCGATCTTCTCTTGGCGCTTGCTCAGGCTTTGGTAATAAAGCTTTGTGGCTTAATTTGAATTTTCCTGTTTTAGGGTCCAAACCAACCAATTTAACTTTTACTTGGTCTCCTTCTTTGTAGATACCATCCATCGTCTCCAAACGCTTCCAGCTGATCTCACTAATGTGCAATAAACCTTGTTTGCCTGGCATAAATTCTACAAATGCACCAAATTCTTTAATACCCTTCACTACACCATCGTAGACATCTCCAATTTCTGGAACGGCTACAATACCATTGATCCATCTAACTGCAGCATCTAAGCTTTCCTTGTTCGCTGAGAAGATACTTACTTCACCATGGTTGTCTACTTCTTCAATATTGATAGTAGCTCCTGTAGTTCTTTGCATTTCTTGGATAATCTTACCACCTGGTCCAATGACAGCACCAATAAATTCTTTATCGATAATTAATTTAACCATTCTTGGAGCATGAGGTTTCACATCTGCTCTTGCAGCAGGAATACACTCATACATTGCATCTAAAATGTGTAAGCGACCTTTTTTAGCTTGAGACAAGGCTTCACGCATAATGTCCATACTTAAGCCGTCTACTTTAATATCCATTTGAACACCACAGATACCATCACGCGTACCTGTCACTTTAAAGTCCATATCACCTAAATGATCTTCATCTCCTAAGATATCTGTTAAGATTGCATACTTACCATCTTCTCTAGAAATTAATCCCATTGCCACACCACTCACGTGCTTTGGAACAGGAACACCTGCATCCATTAAGGCCAATGATCCAGCACAAACAGTAGCCATAGAAGAAGAACCATTAGATTCTAAAATATCTGATACTACACGTAATGTGTAAGGGAACACTGTGCTGTCAGGTAACATTTGTTTTAAAGAACGTTGAGCTAAGTTACCATGACCTACTTCACGACGACCTACACCACGCATCATTTTCACTTCACCTGTTGAGAATGGAGGGAAATTATAGTGTAAGAAGAATTTTTGGTACTCTGCACTTTGAGCAGTCTCTTGCATTAACTCATCTAACTTAGTTCCTAATGTTACTGTTGTTAAAGATTGAGTTTCCCCTCTTGTAAATAAAGAAGAACCGTGCGGAGTTGGTAATGGAGAAGTTTCCATAGCCAAAGGACGAACTTGATCTAATTGACGTCCATCCAAACGGATACGACTATCCACGATCATATTTCTAACTACTTCCCACTTCAAATCTTCGTAGTACTTACCTGCTAATTTCTTTTGCAAGTCTGTAATTTCTGTTCCTAAATGTTCAATGATTTCTTTTTTCAATGCACTAAATGCATCACTACGCTCATGCTTAGCAGAACCCATTCTTGCAATCGCATCAACTTTCGCAGTTGCAAAATCGTATACTTTTTTCTTAATCTCTTCGTCTTGTTCTGGCTTCTTATAATCACGCACTTCTGTGATACCAACAAGCTTTCTTAATTCAGCTTGCGCTTTAATTTGCTTATTGATAGCCGCATGTGCTAATTCTAAACACTCTACTAATTCTTCTTCAGAACATTCTTTCGCTTCACCTTCCACCATCATCAAATTCTTTTCAGTAGCTGCAATGATGAATTCTAATTCACATTTTGCTAATTCAGCTTTGGAAGGATTGATAACAAATTTGCCATCAATCTTTGCAATTCTTACTTCAGAAATAATTTCTTTGATAGGAATATTAGACACTGCTAATGCAGCTGATGCAGCTAAACATGCTAATGAATCAGGCATTACATGCTCATCGCTAGAAACCAATGAGATCAATACTTGTACATCACATAAATAATCTTCTGGGAACAATGGTCTTAATGCACGATCAATTAAACGGCTTGTTAAGATTTCATAATCGTTTAATCTTGCTTCTCTTTTAAAGAAAGATCCAGGGATACGGCCTGCAGATGCAAACTTCTCTTGGTAATCTACACTCAATGGGAAAAAGTCTTGACCATCTTTCGGGTCTTTATTTGCAACAACTGTTGCTAATAAAATACAATTTCCTTGTCTTACAGTTACAGCTCCGTCTGCTTGACGTGCTATTTTACCTGTTTCTATAAATATTTCTTGTCCGGGATTTACCTCGAACTTAACTGATTTCGGTTGTGATAACATTTTTAATTTTTTTGGTGTTGTAAGCAATGCAACCAAGGCTTATAAACAACTAATCCCAACCGTGGTATACAGTTGGGACAGCTATAATAAGTTGTTCTTGATTATTTTCTTAAGCCTAATTTCTCAATTAGTGCGCGGTAACCAGTAAGGTTATGTTTTTGTAAATAAACCAATAAACGCTTACGCTGACCCACTAATTGCATTAAACCTCTCTGAGTAGAGTGATCTTTATGATTTGCTTTTAAGTGTCCAGAGATATGCGCAATACGTTCTGTTAAGTAGGCGATTTGACCTTCAATAGAACCAGTGTTGGTTGCTTTTCCACCAAATTCAGCAAAAATGCTTGCTTTTTTCTCTTTTGTTAATGTAGACATGTAAAACTTCTTTTTTTGCAACTAACTGTTAGCTGCGGTTTTATTTCATTTATTTCGGCTGCAAAGATAAGGAAAAAGGCCTGAACTAATCAAATATTTCCGCGTTCTTTGGGTATTTTGCCCTGTTAAACAGGAATATTTTATCGTTCAAGCTAGCTGCATAATTAATGGACCCCACTTTAACATCGGTCATATTATTGCTTTTGTCCAAAATTAAAGCACTGGATAAGGCAGATTGTTGCTTGTTGATCACCAAAGTTACTTTCTGAAAGCTTTTACGCTTATCAATTGGGTATAATTCGATGGTAGCTTTAGCATTGTCTTGTGATAACAGTTTGAAATTGAAGTCTTTATCGTAGTTACCGGACAATAATTTTTGTGGACTTAGGGTTTGGTCTGCATCTGCAACGCTAGATTTAGAGATACTATTCACCCCATCAAAATTGTAGATATTCACCCCGTCACACAGAATCTCCATCTTACCTTCTTTTAGTAGGTATTTGTCCCCTTTCATCTGTAAAGCGATTTGCTTGGCTCCCAGGGTCTTTCCTTTATTGTTCTTAGAAGTAAGGGTAATATTCACTAAAATGCCTTTAGAAGCTTTTACTTTAGCCCCTATTAGATCCAATAATTGCTTGGCAACTGCGTCTTTTTGAGCCGATACCGACAATGTCAGCAAGGTTAAAACACTTAAAAAGAAGGTTTTCATAGGGGAAATGATTGCTTTAGAATACAAAAATAGTTAATGTAGTCTATAAATTTTGTAAAAAGTCGTGCAATTCTGCATCTGTTTTATACAATACTTCTCTAGGCTTGCTACCCTGACTTGGGCCAACAATACCAGCGGATTCTAATTGATCCATCAATCTACCCGCTCTATTATAGCCTAATTTCATTCTTCTTTGAATCAAAGAGGTAGATCCCATTTGTGCACTTACAATCAATTTTGCAGCATCTTCAAATAAAGCATCTCTTTCGTTTGGATCAAATCCACCACCCGCATCCATATCTTTTTCATCTATGTATTCAGGCAATAAAAATGCTTGAGGATAGCCTTTTTGTTCTGCAATAAAACTACATACCCTATCTACTTCTGGTGTATCTACAAAAGCACATTGCAAACGCGTAATCTCTCCATTATAGCTCACCAACATATCTCCTTTTCCAATTAATTGTTCTGCACCACCTGCATCTAAAATAGTTCTACTATCTACTTTACTAGAAACCTTAAATGCAATACGTGCAGGGAAATTGGCTTTAATGGTACCTGTAATAATATTCACAGAAGGTCTTTGAGTGGCAATGATTAAGTGAATACCCACCGCACGAGCTAATTGGGCTAAACGCGCAATTGGCATCTCAACTTCTTTACCGGCTGTCATAATTAAATCTGCAAACTCATCCACTACTAAAACTATGAATGGTAAATATTGATGTCCTTTTTCTGGATTTAATTTACGTGCAGTGAACTTCTCGTTGTATTCTTTGATATTTCTACAACCAGCTTCTTTTAATAAATCATATCGATTATCCATTTCAATACACAATGCGTTCAATGTATTGATTACTTTTTTTGTATCTGTGATAATGGCATCTTCTTCTCCTGGAAGTTTTGCTAAGAAATGTTTTTCAATAACACGGTATAAACTTAATTCAACTTTCTTAGGATCCACCATCACAAACTTTAATTGAGAAGGATGTTTTTTATATAACAGAGAAACTAAAATAGCGTTTAACCCGACTGATTTACCCTGTCCTGTAGCACCTGCCATTAATAAGTGTGGCATACTTGCTAGATCCACAATAAAGTTTTCGTTATCAATTTTCTTTCCAATAGCAATGGGCAAAGAGAATGTACTGGTTTGGAATTTCTCACTTGCTAATAGTGTTTTCATACTCACTACCGACTTGCGAATATTAGGCACTTCAATACCAATAGTTCCCTTACCTGGTATTGGTGCAATAATACGAATACCCAACGCTGCTAAGCTTAAAGCAATATCGTCTTCTAAGTTTTTGATTCTACTAATACGAACACCCGGTGCTGGAACAATCTCGTATAATGTAACCGTTGGACCAACTGTTGCAGTAATTCTTTGAATGGCAATATCATAATTTTTCAGGGTAGCAATAATTTGATTTTTGTACATCTCCAATTCTTCTGGATCTTGTACAATTTTTTCAGAACCATGCGTTTCTAATAAATTAATATGGGGATACTTGTAATTTTTTAAATCTAATGTTGCATCGTATTTAGTTGCTAAAGAACCTACCCCTGCAACTACTGCTTCTTTAGCTGATTCCTTTATTTCTAAATCTAGGTCTTCTAATAATTCATCGTCAAAATCTTCTGGTTCGGCTTCTTCGTTCAGTTCTTCCAACCCATCAGACCCTGTCGCGTCTTCTATATCAAAGTCTAGTGTTTTTTTTTCCTCCTCGCTTTCCAAAGTCAATTCATCTATAAATAATTTAGGCCCCAAAGGATCTTCTACTATTTCATCAGTCTCCGGCATGATGACGCTAATGCTAGAATCATTCTTTAATGTATTACCAATAGGAGCCGGCTCAAGAGGTGCATTTAAATCCCATTCTTGTTTTACCGCTTCTTCTGTGTCTTCACTAACAAATTCAGCCTCTGCTTTTTTAGGCAACAAGCCATCAAAATTGGGCACATTAAAACTTGGATTAAATCTCCATATAATAAAACTAAATCCAGCTACTAATAAAATAGCCCCTGTACCAAAACCTCCAACCCATTTAATCATCCAAGCGCTAGTATATTCTCCCAATGCCCCACCCCATGAAAATGCAGCAGATGAAGTCACAAATGCAAAACAGGTACTTAATACCAATAAACCTACAATCACATATCTTATGTTACGCCACAAACTAAATATAGGTTTAGTAAAAAATAAATTAACCCCTAAAACAAAAAAGAAACTACACAAAAGATAAGCAGCGACACCAAATCCATTGAACATAATTTGATATGCTACAAATGCTCCAAGATATCCTAATAAGTTGTTGGCTTTAACATCATTGATTGAAAACAAATGAGTACGCCATAGTTGAACCATGTCTTGATCATCCTGCCAAGTAAAAATGTATGAAGTAAATGCTACAAATAAAAAAAGCGTAAACAAAAGAGATAAAGCACCCAATATTTTGGAAGTCCTTTCATCCTTCACTACTTCCGTTACATTGATCGCAGCTTCTTTGTCTGGATTTAAAGCCTCTTGATTGGGTTTAGTATCTTTCTTTGCTTTGAGCGTATTTGCCATGATAAACAAATATAAGTTATCCCAAATTCTCTAAAAAGCTTTTTTAGGCAATGTGCAAAAAGGAAAAAAGAAGGGTATAGTTATCCACGATAACTTGCCATACCCCATGAGGTCCAACCAATGATAAAAAATAAACCTCCAATGGGTGTGATGGGGCCCATCCAAGGACCTACACTAAACGGCAAGATGCTACTAGTGGAGATGATGTATAAAGATCCACTGAATAAAACAATTCCTATGGTCATGAACAAAGCCGCTCTGTGCATCCATTTGGAAGCAAATGTTGCATCTTCATATTTTGTCAGATTCAACGATAATACAATCAAAGCAATGGAATGAATGATTTGATAGCGAACTCCAGTTTCAAAAACCTGTAATCTATCCAAAGGTAAAACCGCTTTTAACGCATGGGCTCCAAAAGCACCTAATATAACAGCAATGGCAGCAAATACAATACCTCTTATTTGAATAGACCTATGCATGTTGTTGTATAATTTGTTTTAGGGCAGTATCCGTAATTTGATCTGAACTTAATCTATAATTTGCTTGACTATAAAAAGCATGTCGCTCTACTAATTTGTCCTTAATAAACTTTGTTAAGTCTTGTTCACTTAAATCTGCAATAAGTGGACGATGTGCTTTTTCTTCCACCAATCTTTTGACCAAAATATCTACTGATTCGTCTAACCAAATCACTATACCTTCTTTTTTCATCCAAGCCATGTTATCTTGAAAACAGGGCGTTCCCCCACCTGTTGCTAAAACATATTTTTTCTTTTCTTTAAACCATCTTAAAATCTTTGCTTCTGTTTTTCTGAATTGTTCTTCTCCCTCTTCGGTAAAAATTTCAGCAATGGTTTTTTCTTCATTCATTTCAATTAAATCATCTAAATCGTATCCCCCTGATTTAATCCATTTGGCAATTTTCTTTGTCCAATGAGATTTTCCTGAACCCATCATGCCCACTAAAAATATCTTTTCTGCTGCCATAGCTAGAGTCAAATTTTCAACTTATTTAAATGCATTGAATCCTGTTATTTCCATTCCTGTAATCAATAAATGAATATCATGCGTTCCTTCATAGGTGATTACGCTCTCTAAATTCATCATGTGTCTCATTACTGAATACTCTCCTGTAATACCCATTCCGCCTAACATCTGTCTTGCTGCTCTCGCAATATTGGTAGCAATTTCACAACTATTTCTTTTAGCCATACTAATTTGTGCTGGAGTAGCTCTACCCTCATTCATCAAAACCCCCAAACGCCAAACCATTAACTGCGCTTTAGTAATTTCAGTGACCATTTCAGCTAGTTTCTTTTGTTGTAATTGAAAAGCTCCAATAGGTTTATCAAATTGAATTCTTTCTTTACTATACCTTAATGCAGTATCATAACAATCCATTGCAGCACCCAATGCACCCCAAGCAATACCATACCTAGCCTTGCTCAAACAACCCAAAGGTCCTTTTAATCCAATTACATTGGGTAATATATTTTCTTTAGGCACTTTTACATTATCAAAAACCAATTCACCTGTTGCACTAGCCCTTAAACTCCATTTGCCATGTGTTGTTGGTGTAGTGAATCCTTCCATTCCTCTCTCCACAATGATGCCTTGAATTTTTCCTTCTTCATTTTTTGCCCATACTACCGCTATATCTGCAAAAGGTGAATTACTGATCCACATTTTTGCACCATTTAAAATAACATGGTCTCCTGCATCTTTTATATTGGTGAGCATACCAGATGGATTAGATCCATGATCTGGTTCTGTTAATCCAAAACAACCTAACCATTCACCAGAAGCCAACTTTGGTAAATATTTCTTTTTTTGTGCTTCATTGCCGTAAGCATAAATTGGAAACATTACTAAAGAACCTTGAACACTTGCAGTACTTCTAACACCACTATCTCCTCTTTCTAATTCTTGCATCATTAATCCATAGCTAATGTAATCCAAACCTCCTCCGCCATATTCAGTGGGAACTGTTGGACCAAAAACACCTAAGTCTCCTAATTGCTTTACAATTTGAATGGGGAATTCTGCTCTTTGTGCATAGTCTTCAATGATGGGTGAAATTTCTTTTTTTACATAATCTCTCACAGCATTTCTAACCATCAAATGCTCTTCACTTAACAATTCATCTAACTGATAATGATCAGGTGATTCAAATAAGTCTGCTCTTACTGCCATGGTTTTAAATTTATAATGTGAAATTCTAACACAAATCTAAGTCAAACTAACTTGAGTTAGTAATTTCTCGTAAAAATTGTCTATTTTAAACTATGAAGAAGATTGTATCTCACTTGAGTTTTTATGTTTTATTGGCAATTATTGCGGGGGTTGTACTAGGTATATTCGCACCCAAGCAAGCTATACAATTAGAACCCCTTGCAAAGGGCTTTATCAATA
Source organism: Chitinophagaceae bacterium (assembly GCA_017856545.1). Taxonomy (GTDB): domain Bacteria; phylum Bacteroidota; class Bacteroidia; order Chitinophagales; family Chitinophagaceae; genus Sediminibacterium. Next base: position 9,561 of record JAFMEV010000015.1, on the reverse strand, counting down.
TCATTAAACTATTTACCTACCCCATTATCTTCTTAACCGTTTCCTTAGGAATTGCTAGCATGGGGAGTTTAAAAAAAGTGGGTAGAATTGGATTCAACGCTTTAATTTATTTTGAAATAGTGAGCACCCTCTCTTTGGCTATTGGGGTTTTTGTGGCTTTGATTGTCAAACCAGGTCAAATTAATAAGGAAGGTTTACAAATGCAAGATCCTTCAAAATACACCAGGTCAACTTCTTTTGATTTATGGGCCATCATAAAAGATAATACCAATTTGCAAATTCTTATGTTGGCCATCTTGGTGGGTTTTGTTTTGAACTTTTTACAAAAGAAAGAAACCTATATTCAGTGGCTAGGTAAAATAACTCATTATGTTTTTGTTGCATTGAAATGGGTCATGTACTTAGCCCCATTGGGAGCCTTGGGTGGAATGTCTTATGCTATTGGAAAATACGGTTTACATACATTGATCCCATTAGGTAAATTAATGGGCACCATGTATATCACCATGGCCTTATTCATTTTTGTTATTCTTGGAGGTATTTTAAAATACTATCAATTGTCCATTTGGGGTTTGATAAAACATATCAAAGAGGAATTATTAATTGTTTTTGGCACATCCTCATCAGAGCCTGCAATGCCTTCTTTGATGAACAAACTGGAACATGTAGGTTGCTCAAAATCTGTGGTAGGATTGGTAGTTCCTACCGGTTACTCTTTTAACTTGGATGGAACATCTATATACCTATCTATGGCTGTTATATTTATTGCACAATTGTATAATGTGCCATTGAGCATATCAGAAATGGTGACCATTATTTTAATACTCATGTTAACTTCTAAAGGTGCTGCTGGAGTTACGGGTAGTGGATTTATTGTATTAGCAAGCACATTAGCCACTTTACAAAAAATTCCGATTGAAGGATTGGCCTTCTTATTAGGTATAGATAAATTCATGAGTGAGGCAAGAGCCATTACCAATATTATTGGGAATAGTGTTGCTACTATTGTTATCGCAAAGACTGAGGGAGAAACAATTAAAATACCTGGATAAAAATTATACTAAAAAAGATTTCATTTCATCAGCATATTGCTTAGCCTGATGAGCCGCTTCTTCTGCAAAGTTTTCTTGTTGACTTGCAAAAATGATTGCACGACTTGCATTCACTAATAAACCAATATCATTGTTCTTCCCATATTTGGTTACTTCTTCTAAGCTCCCACCCTGTGCACCAACACCTGGTACTAATAAAAAATGATTGGGTATGATTTTTCTTATAGAAGCTAAGTCTTCTGCTTTTGTTGCACCTACCACAAACATCAATTGTTCCGCACTTGACCAACTTGATACTTGCTCTAAAACAGATTCATATAGAAATTGTCCATTGGCTAATTTTTGTTGTTCAAAATTGGCGCTTCCCGCATTAGAAGTTAATCCCAATACGATAGTGAATTTATTGGTGTAAGCTAAAAATGGATCGATACTATCTTTTCCCATATATGGCGCAACCGTAATGGCATCAAAGGGTAATACTTCAAAAAATGTTTTCGCATATTGTGCAGATGTATTGCCAATATCGCCTCTCTTCGCATCTGCAATGGTGAAATGAGTGGATGGAATATGCGCCAGTGTTGCTTCCATCGCTTCCCAACCAGCTAAACCTTGTGATTCGTAAAATGCAGTATTCAATTTATAACTCACACAGAAAGGTGCAGTGGCATCAATAATTGCTTTATTAAAAGCAATTACTCCTTCTTTATTTTTAGGAAGATGTGCTGGCAATTTTTCTATATCAGTGTCTAATCCAACACATAAATAAGAATGTTTTGCCTTAATCTGATCAACTAAAAATTGCTTTGTCATGTTGAATTATTTTTTTGCGCTCTTTTTTACAAATACTTTGTAGCCCCATGCAGGCAAATTAAGTTGATGAATATCTTTCACTACTTCTTTTGTGAAAATTTCTTGATACCCCTCATGGAGATTGGTTCCACTCAGTTTAACCTCATGGGAATGAGCAGATAAGTTAAGGACAACAATTACTTGATCATTTCCATTGGTTCTTTCATAAGCCATTACCTGTGCAGGATGATCCACTGATAATCTCTTGAATTGTGCGTTATCAGAAAAAGCAGTATTGTTTTTTCTTAATTGCAAAAGCGTGCTATAAAAAGAAGCTCTTTGGTATTTAGCAAACTCCATTGGATCTTTTTCAAAAAATGCAATAGGTCTTAAAATAGGTTCTTCCTGACCGCTATAAATCAATGGCATGGTTCTATTGTAAGTCTGGGTAAATACTGCAAATGGAGCATGTATTGCACCTGGCATGGTTGCATAATCTGCTTTGTTCCAAGAGTTCTCGTCATGATTGCTGGTAAAGTATAATCTTTGAGCACCCTTCATAAATTCTGCGTCAATCTTATTTAAAACAGTATCCAAAGAAAGGATGTTTTTTCTTCCAGCAGCAATATCATTTAGCGTATGAAACTCTTTCCAACTATAGGTTGCATCGAAACCTGATTCGTGTAATTTTGGATCATCCGCTTCTGCTAAAAAATATAGATTTCTAATTTGCTTTAAAGCAGGAATACATTTATTCCAAAAACTATAAGGAACACCCCATGCTACATCAATTCTAAATCCGTCAATCTTGGTTGCTTTCAACCAATACTTCATTGTATTGATCATGCTATCTTGCATCACTAGATTATTGAAATTTAACTCTCTTGTATCAGACCAATCTGCAGTATAGGTTGCTTTTCCATTAGCATCTCTTTCATGAAAATCTGGATGCGTTGTTAACCATGGATGGTCAGCCCCTGAATGGTTGGGTACATAATCAATCAATACTTTCATTCCCAAAGCATGTGCTTGATCCACTACTTTATTAAAATCGGCTAAAGTGCCAAACTCTTTATTCACCTCTGTGTAACTTGCTACAGCATAATAAGAACCTAAGCTACCCTTTCTATCTACTTTTGAAATGGGTTGTATGGGCATAAACCACAAAGTTTGTACCCCCATTTTTTGCAATCTTGGCAAATGTTTTGCGAATGCTTTAAATGTACCTTCCTTGGTATATTGACGAATATTGACTTCATAGATATTGCCTTGATTCATGAAGGCTGGGTGATTTTGTTGAGCATTACTATACAAGCCTACCAATAATACTAGAACATTTAAAAGATATTTCATAACAAGTACTTTATAGCTCAAATTTACTACCTAAAGATGTAACTTTGAGTATGTTTAAGAAAATACCTTTATTTTTTATACTCGCCTCTTTATTGTTGAGTTGTCAATCTGATGAAACTTTTGAAAAAGCAGTTGATCCATTGGAAGGCGGCAGAAATTTTATTGAAAACCTTTTACAAGGAGATGTCAAAAAAGCACATTTTTATATGATTGCTGACCCAGAAAATGAGGCTCATTTTAAACAGCTCTCTGATAATTATTTTAGTTTAGACAAAGAAGGTAGGCAACAATTAAGACAAGCTTCGATACAAATTAATGAAGTAAGTGCCATAGATACCAGTACCACCATTATCAATTATCAAACCTCCAATGAGCCGAGTGCCAGAAAAATAAAAGTGGTACAAACCCCAGAGGGATGGAAAGTAGATCTTAAATATTCTTATGGCCCTAATTTATAAGAATCGATAAAAAATGTATATTTGCACCATCAAAATAAAATAAACAATAATAATTCAACAATGGAAGCACAAGACAATACCAAAAAATACTGGGCATTATGTTTTACATGGTTAGCCGTAATGATTACTTTAATGTTTGTTTACAGAGAGTTCTTTTGGTTGGCACTTCCAGGAACAGTTACTTATTTTGCAAAAGCAATGAAACTATTTTAATGAACTACTTATAATAAAAAAAGCCTCTCTTTTCGAGAGGCTTTTTTTATTTCAACACCGCCAATGCAGCATCTAAATAAGCATAAATTTCTGGCTGATGATGATGGATAGGTTTAACTGGCTTTGTTTCACCTAGTCTAACCACAACAGCATTTTTTTCTTTAATCGCAAAAACATATTGACCAAATAATCCATTTTGAAATGGAATAGTCATACCCTTGTGTTGTATCACCCAATATTGGTATCCATAATAATCTACTGGATTGTCTGACTCGGTTCTGTCTTTTAAATAAGTTGCAGGAGAAGTTGCTTTAGCGATATAATTAGAATCCACAATTTGTTTTCCACCCCATGCTCCTTTATTTAAAATCAATTGACCAAATCTAGCATAATCTCTTGCTACTCCATTAAAGCAACAAAAAGCTTTTTCGTGTTGCTCATCACCATCCAATAACCAAAGTGCATTGACTTCTGCCCCCATGGGTTGTAAAAATCTTTCAGAAACCAAATGAGCAATATTATCACCAAATGCCTTTTCAACAACTAAACCAAGTACCTGTGTGTCACCACTTCTGTAATCCCAATAAATACCGGATGGTTCTTTGGCTTCCATTTTACTGATCATGTATTCCTCATTATCTCCATAATAACCATAAGCATTCATACTAAAATAACTCTTGTCAGATTCTTTATAGTTTGTTCCTGAACTCATGGTTAACAAATCAACAATTCTAACCTTGCTCAATCCGCCATTTTTAAAATGAGGTACATAATTACCTACTGGCTCTTCCAAAGATTTAATCTTCCCTTCTTGTAATGCAATACCCACTAAAAGAGAAATGATACTTTTGGCAGCTGAAAAAGATCCACTAAGTGTTGTTGCATTATACCCGTCAAAATACTTTTCATAAATAATTTTACCATTTTGAATCACTAAGAAAGCATGTGTATCATTTGAATCCAAGGCAACAAGTAAAGAATCAGGTAAAACAGCTGTATTGTATGCGCTATCTAAAGGCCAAAACTGAGGCTTATCAGCCGCTTTCACCAATCTGGTTGGATGGGTTTTATAATCGTGAATACTATGCTTCCCCCATTTTGCAAAATTTCTTAAATGTGAAAACGGTGGCGTGTAGGCTAATCCAATAGTTAGGATAATCAATGCTAAAAAACCATATAAAATTTTCTTGATCATATTCAAACGATTTTATTTCTTTTTAAACAACAATACTTACTTTTAATTGTTTACTAATCTAAACAATACCCAAATTAAATTATTCTATGTCATTATCTCAATCCTTTGATGAAATTGTTGAAAAAAGAAGGTCCAATAGAAAATTCGACCCTGCCGTTGAAGTACCTGATGAAGTCATCAAAAGAAGTTTAGAACGCGCTATACTCTCTCCTAATAGCAGCAATATGCAATTATGGGAATTTTACTGGATCAAAGATCCTGCCCTGCAAAAAGATTTTCATGAATACTGCTTGAATCAAAATGCTGCCAGATCTGCTAAACAAATGGTGGTATTTGTAACAAGACAAGATCACTGGAAAAAAAGAGTGCAATGGCATTTGGATATTATCAAAAAAGGAGTCACAGGGGAAACTACCCCTAATCAAGATAAGCTAATGACCTATTATGGGAAATTGATGCCTTTAGCCTACGGAACAGACCAGTTCGGATTTTTAAGTTTAATTAGAAGAACCTTAAGTGCATTGATTGGAGCATTTAGACCCATGACAAGAATGAAAGGCAGAGCAGATCAGAGAATCACGGTGCATAAATCTTGTGCCTTAGCTGCACAGACATTTATGCTTTCTATAGCTGCGGAGGGGTTTGAATCCTGCCCAATGGAAGGATTTGACGCTGTAAGGGTAAAAAAAGCATTAAATCTTCCAGAAATGGCCGAAATAAATATGATTATCAGTGTGGGCAAAGGCACCCCTGCGGGAATTTGGGGGGAAAGGCATAGGGTTCCATATGAGGAGGTGGTGATCGTAAAATAAATAAGTTAAAAAGTATACAATTTTGCAAGAAGTACACTAATTTGATGCACTTAAATTAATAATCGATTATGAAAAAATTGTTATTTGTAATGATAGCGCTTCCCATTGGTTTGGGTTTGAATGCGCAAAAAGTAACTCCCCCAGCAAGTCCAGAAAAAACGGATACTGCAAAAGCAGCTCCTAAAAAACCAACTTTAGCTGACAAAACAAAAGGTCAGACAAAGAATGCCGGTTTATTTACTTTATTCCAAGATACCACTACAGGTGCTGTTCAATTGTATATTCGCAAAGATCAATTAGGAAAAGAATTTATTTATCAAAGTTTTTCCATTAGCGGTCCTACTACTTTATTCTTGAATCAAAGTATGCACCGTTCTAATTTAGTTTTTAAGATTAAAAAAGCGTATGACAAATTAGAGTTTGCTATTGTTAATACTGCTTTATACTATGATAAAAATAATCCCATTAGCAAAACTGCTGAAGTGGATAAGCCAGAAGCTATATTCTTCTCAGAAAAATTTAGTATCGAAGATTCATTAGGGTATTTGGTCAATGCAGATGCATTGTTTATAAGTGAAAAATTAGATGCAGTAAAACCTAACATGCCTCCTGGACCAATGAGTTCTATGATCTTTAATTTGGGAATATTAAATACAAGTAAATCCAAGTACGCACAGTTAAGATCATTTGCAGATAACACGGATGTTGTGGTGGACTTGTCCTATGACAATCCGAATATTTTGGCAAATGGAGGTGCAGATATTGCAGACCCTCGTTATGTAAGAGTTAGAATGCAACACAGTTTTATTGCAATGCCAAAAAATAATTTTGTTCCAAGAAAGGATGACCCAAGAATTGGTTACTTCATGCAAGAAGTAAATGATCAAACGAGTATAAGTGCAACTCCTTATAAAGACATGATTAATAGATGGCATCTTGAGAAAAAAGATCCAAATGCTGCTTTGAGTGAACCAGTAGAGCCTTTGGTATATTGGATAGAGAATACCACTCCATATGAATACAGACAAGCAATTTTTGATGCAGGAACAAGATGGAATGAAGCATTTGAAAAAGCAGGATTTTTGAATGCTGTTCAAATGAAAATCATGCCAGACACTGCAAAATGGGATCCAGCTGATATTCATTACAATGTTATCAGATGGGTAGCTTCTGCTCAACCTTCTTATGGTGCAATTGGACCAAGCTTTGTGAATCCAAGAACTGGTCAAATTTTAGGAACTGATATTACAGTAGAATGGTTCTCAGGAAGTGCTACCCCAATTAACGATGAGTTATTCAACGGTAGTGCGAATAATATGCAAGATCTTCATATCCCACATATCAACACTAACGACAGATGTACCCTTGCTCATGAATTAAAAGCACAATACACTGCAGGTTTAACAGCTTTAGAATTAAATGGCGCTGGTGAAAAGGAAATCAAAGAAATGCACAAGCAATTCTTAAACTACCTTATCATGCATGAAATGGGACATACATTAGGTTTGAATCATAATATGAAGAGTAGCCAAATGTTATCACCTGCTGAAGTAAATAATACAGAGATCACCCATAAAATAGGTTTAATGGGTTCAGTGATGGATTACCCTGCTATCAATATTGCTTTAGATAAATCTAAACAAGGTGATTACTATACTACAAAAGCTGGACCATACGATTTATGGGCTATAGAATATGGCTATACTCCATTTAAAGCGGAAGAAGAAGAAGCTGGTTTAGCAAAAATTCTTTCTAGAAGTACAGATCCAAAATTAACTTTTGGAAACGATGGTGATGATATGAGAGCTCCTGGATCAGGCATTGACCCAAGAGTAAACGTAAATGATTTCACCAATGACGCTATTGGATACGGAGAAGAGCGTTTTAAAATAGTCAACAACTTATTGGGTAAATTAGTAGCAAAGTATGCTAAGCCAGGTAAGTCTTATGCGGAACTAAGAGCTAGATATGGAAGTTTATTGTCTCAAAGAAGAAATATGGTTGCTGCTACCAGTAGATATATTGGTGGTATTTATGTAGATAGATCAACACCTGACCAAAAATCTGCAACAAAGCCATATACTCCTGTTCCATTAGCAATTCAAAAGAAAGCGATGAATTCTTTGGGTAAATATATTTTTGCACCAAATGCATACGATGCTGATGCGCAAGTATTCCCATACTTACAATTACAAAGAAGAGGATTTAATCAAGGCAGAGGTGAAGACTATAAAGTAACTGCTAGTTTAAATGCATTATCTACAAGTGCTTTAGATCAAATTTTACATCCAAATACCTTACAAAGAATTACCAACTCTAGATTATATGGTAATGAATATAGTGTTGCAGATGTAATGAATGATTTAGTGAAGCATATATTTGATGCAGATATTAATTCAAATGTAAATGTATACAGACAATATTTACAATCCTCATTTGTAAAATCTGCTGGTCAGTTATTAGCTGATAATTCACCTTTGGATAATGTTGCTAAATCTGCTACTTATTACACCGTTAAAAAGCTTCGTGGCAAATTAGCCAATGCAGTAAGCACTAATGAAGAAACAAAGGCTCATAGAGCAGCTTTATTATTCACTATTGACAAGGTTTTAAAAGTAGATTAATCATAGAAAATACAATTAATTTATGCGTCTAACATTAACCCTTATTTGTTTATTGAGTAGCTTATGGGTGTTTTCCCAAACAGATACTACAGAGAATTTTGACTACAGTAATTTTGGAGATGCAGATGGCGTTAAACGTTTTTGCACCCAAAAAGTATTGAATCAAACTCCTCAAAGAATCATAAGTCTTGGATTTGAACAGTACGGAGCATTTGAAATGCCTGGTGTAAGTTTTCTTACAAGACAAGCACCAGCACAAATCAATATCAATCAAGTAAATGCAATAAGGGCTCAAGTAAATGTACCTGTCATTTCTACAAATAAACTTATTTGGCAAATGGGGGTCAATTATTGGAGTAGTAAGTTCAATGTTGCTAATCCTAATGTGAATGAATTTGCAACAGCTTTAAGTAATAATGCATTATTAACAGCTGGTTTAAATACCACTGTTTTCAAACCTTTAAATGAAAAGAATTTCTTGATTTTTCAAGCGAGTGCAGATGTGAACGGTTTGTTTGAAAATGTAAATGACATTCAAAATAAAGCGATGACTGCCAGCGGAACAATTATCTATGGTTGGAAGACATCAGAGAAAAATATGATTGGTGCCGGTTTAGCTAGAACTTATCGTGCAGGTAGATTATTACATGTCCCTGTTTTGTTTTGGAATAAAACATTCAATGATAAATGGGGCATGGAACTTTTACTACCTGCTCGTGGTTTTGTTCGTTATAATTTCTCAACAACGAGTATGTTACAAGCAGGTTTTGAATTAGAAGGAAACCAATTTTTAGTGCGCTTGCCACAAACTTTAAGCATAAATACTTATATCCAACGAGGAGAAGTTAAACCAAGAATCATGTGGGATAAAAAGCTCACAGGATTTCTTTGGTTAAACGCACAAGCTGGTTTAAGATATAATTACCGCTTTGATGTAGTGAATAGATACGACGCTATGGAAGAAAGTCAACGTTTCTTTTCAAGTAATTTAGGCAACCCATTGTTTTTTAATATTAGCCTAAATTTTGTATCTCCTTAGTATTATTTTGCTTGTTGTCTAGTCCA
>JAFMEV010000014.1 GCA_017856545.1 Chitinophagaceae bacterium | reverse complement strand
GCTAACATATCTGCATCACCAAATTTTTCGAATATAACATTGCACATTTCACTTTTAATGAAATCTCTAACATATGGAAACGAAAGCACTTTTCTATTATCACAATAAATAGGGCTTTTCCAACCACTCGCCCAAGTAAAAGGTTCTTTTGGGCTCAATTTTACAGCTCCAACTTGTAATAATTTTTCTGCAACAGCTTTTTCGTTGGTCATAATTGTATTATTATTGCTGCAAAATTAAAGGCTAAAACCTAGATTTACACGAAGAGTTACTAAATACTATACACATTTTTATGCCCAAACAATTAATTGCTGCAGGTGGCCTTTTAACCAATCCAGAAGGAGCCATTTTATGGATATTTAGACGTGGATTTTGGGATTTACCCAAGGGAAAATTAGACGAGGGAGAAACTATTCAAACCTGTGCAATTAGAGAAGTACAAGAAGAAACTGGTATTCAACATATTCAATTACATGGTATGTTGAATTTTACCAATCATACTTATTTTGATACTTATTTGAATGATGAAGTGGTTAAAAGAACTTATTGGTTTCATATGACCATCCCTGATTTTCAAGATGGCATCCCGCAAATCTCAGAAGATATTGAAAAAATTGAATGGCATAGTTTAGCCACTTGTAGACATTGTTTAGACAATACCTATCCAAATATTATTGAAGTGATAGAAGCCTATAGAAAGAAGATCAATCTCTAATTACTTGTTGATTGATTTAATCACTGCTTCAGGTAAAAAAGGAGATGCATCCCCACCATTTCTTAAGATATCTCTTACAATGGTAGAAGCCACACTTGTATATTTTGGTTCGCCCGTTAGAAAAATGGTTTCGATTTTTGAATCCATTGTTCTATTAGCATCCGCAATGGTTTTTTCGTATTCGAAATCACTCACATATCGTATACCTCTTAAAATAAATTTTGCGCCAATTGATTGACAAAATTTAATGGTCAATCCATCATAGGTCTCTACAGTAAGTTTTGGTTCATCTTTATAAATTTCTTCAAACCATATTTTTCTTTGGTCTGCTGTAAACATGGGATTTTTAGCCGCATTGATACCAATACCCACCACTATTTTGTCAAATAAGGGTAAAGCGCGATTAATAATATCTGTATGACCCAATGTTACAGGGTCAAATGTTCCAGGAAATAAGCAGATTCTTTGCATAATGATTGTTTAGGAAGTGGGGTTGGTTCTTCCTGTTAATAGATATAAGCAAGCCATTCTTACAGCCACACCGTTCTCAACTTGATCTAAAATAATCGAATGTTGGCTATCTGCAACATCACTATCCATTTCTACACCTCTATTAATTGGGCCAGGATGCATGATCACAATTTCTTTAGTCAATTTTGACAATCTTTCTTTGGTAATTCCGTATGCTAAATTATACTCTCTTAAAGAAGAGAATAGTGGCTGATTTTGTCTCTCTAATTGTATTCTTAATACATTGGCAACATCACACCAAGCCAATGCTTTATCAATATTGTATTCAACTCTAACTCCCATAGCTTCTTGTAAATATCTTGGAATTAATGTTGGAGGGCCTGAAACCACTACTTCTGCCCCCATTTTCTTCAAAAGATAAATATTACTTAAAGCAACCCTACTGTGCATAATATCTCCGATGATGGCTACTTTAATTCCTTCTAATTTTCCCAATCTTTCTTTCATTGAAAAAGCATCTAAAAGGGCTTGTGTAGGATGTTCATTAATGCCATCTCCTGCATTGATAATGGCAGCATCAATATGTTTGGCTAAGAAGTGAGGAGCACCTGAAGCACTATGTCTCATAACCACCATATCCACTTTCATGCTTAAGATATTGTTTACTGTATCCAATAAAGTCTCTCCTTTAGCAGCAGAAGAACTTGAAACGGTGAAATTGACTACATCTGCAGATAAACGCTTTTCAGCTAGTTCAAAGGAAATTCTAGTTCTAGTTGAATTTTCGTAGAATAGATTAACAATATTGACGTCTCTTAATGTAGGAACCTTTTTAACGGGTCTTTGAAGTACTTCTTTGAATTGTCCTGCGGTATTTAAAATAAGTTGAATATCCTCAGTGTTGAGGTCTTTGATACCAAGAAGATGTTTGGTAGATAGTGCCATTAAAAAACAAAATTAATATATTTTCTTGAACAAACAATACTCTTATGCTTCCAATAGTACCACATCATCCACCCCATCGTTCTCTTTCCATCTTACTTTTACCTTATAGGGTGTTAAAGTATCCATTTCTTTGCCTGAAAAATCTGGCTGAATAGGCAATTCTCGGCTAGGCTTTCTGTCTACTAAAACACATAAACTAACTTTAGAAGGTCTGCCAAATGACAATAAAGCATCCAATGCTGCTCTAATGGTTCTTCCTGTATACAAAACATCATCAATTAAAATAACGGTTTTACCCTCAATACTAAAAGGTAAATTGGTCTCTGATCCAAGATGTAATTCTCTTCTTATATCGTCTCTAAAAAAGGTAATATCTAGTTTACCATATTGAACCAAACTAGGGTCAATCTCTTTCTGTAAAGCAGCAACAATTTTATCACTTAAAAACACCCCTCTTGGTTGTAATCCAACAATTACAGCATTCTCTAATCCAGGATAGGTTTCTAAAATTTGATGAGCCAGTCTTTTAATGATACTGGGTAGTTGTTGCTCACTAATTAGTGTCATTCCTTAAAATTTCAATAAAAATACAGCTTTTTTGTATGTATTTTGCACTCATGCTGATGCTAAAAAGCTTAAACCTTGTTCAGTTTAGGAATTATGTCCAACAAAGATTTGATTTTACTCATCGAATCATTGGCATAGTTGGACCCAATGGAACTGGAAAAACCAATATTTTGGATGCCTTATATTACCTCTCATTTTCCAAAAGTTATTTTAACAGGCCTGACGCCCAAAATGTTCATCATAGTTTTCAAGGCATGAGAATTGATGGTCAATACATTATTGGGGATGATGATATCTCTATAACTTGTATACTGAGAGAGAACCTAAAAAAAGAATTTTATTATGATGAAACAGCTTACTCCAAGTTATCTCATCATATTGGTAAAGTCCCATGTGTAATGATTGCCCCAGATGATGTTCAAATAATTACAGGAACTAGTGAAGAAAGAAGAAAATTAATGGATAGTTTATTATCCCAATTATATCCAGATTATTTACAACATTTAATTCAATACAATAAAGTTCTTTTACAAAGAAATAGTTATTTGAAATTGGTTGCAGAACAAGGAAATATGGATTCGATCATTATTGCTGCATTTAATGACCAATTGGTTCATCATGGAAATATTATATATGAACATAGAAAAGAATTATTGAATAGTTTACTTCCTGAAATTTTATCTCTATATAAATTGTTAGCTGGAAAGTTGGATGAAATTCATATTGAATACGTTTCTAGCTTACATTCAAAATCTTTTAAGTTACAATTAGAAGACTGCTTGGAAAAAGACGCAATGCTACAAAGAACATCAGTTGGAATTCACAAAGACGATTTATTGATTACGATACAAGGTCAATCATTTAAACAAGAAGCATCACAAGGTCAAAGAAAGAGTCTTTTGTTTGCTATAAGATTGGCAGAATGGGTCTTTATAAAAAAAGAAAAAAACATCTCCCCTATTTTATTAATGGATGATATTTTTGAAAAATTGGATGAAAATAGAATGGTTCAATTATTATCTTGGGTAAATCATCATACTGATGGTCAAGTTTTTATCACTGATACCCACAAGGATAGAGTTGAACAACTTTTGACAGAGCATGTCCAAGATTTTCAAATGATCCAATTATAATACTTAGCTTTGTATTATGGCAGAATTCAAATTAGGTGATGCTTTAAAGCAATTTGTTCAAAATAGTAAATTGAAGAATGGAATACGTGCTGCCCAAATAGAAGAAGTATGGTTGGAATTAATGGGAAATACCATTGCCAAATACACAGATAAAATATACATTTTTGACCAAAAGCTTTTTATTGAAACAAGTGTAGGGCCATTAAAAAACGAATTAGGTTTTCAAAAACAACAAATTATAGAAAGAGTAAATGAAAAGATGGGTGAAAAAATAATTACCGATGTAATCATAAAATAAAAGGGACTTAAAAAGTCCCTTTTATTTTACTTTTTATCAATCACTTCTCGCATTAAATCATTCATGGTAAGGATTCCCTTAAATTCCATCTCATCAAATACAGGAAGATATCTAGTTTTATAAACATTCATTAAAATCATACATCTTTCTAAATCATCAGAATACCCAATTACTGGATAATTGCTGGTCATAATATCCTTACAAGTAGCTGTTTCAGATTTTCTTCCTTCTAATTTAATTTTATGGGTATAATCTCTTTCAGACATTAATCCTAGATATTGCTCATCCTGCATTACTACAACATAACTAAGATTCTCAGCTTTCATCAATGTCAATGCATCTAAGACTTTAGTTTCGGGAGTAACAATATTAAAATGTGGCCCTTTCTTAGCTAGAATATCTTTAATTTTTGACATAGGGTATAATTTATAGTAGTATCAATTCTTCCTAAGTTACTAAAAAGAATTTATTCTATAAAATATATTAATCACCCTTTAATTGTTTAAAAAGTCAGTGTAGGCAGTTTTACTCATAATGGTAGAACCATTCATGATGAATACAGTGGGCCAAACTCTTGAAGCAGTTTTAATCATTGTAATATCACCTATTAGTATCGTTTCATTTGGGAATGAACTAGTTGCACGATCTTTATCTGCAGTTACAATATATACTAATTTGTATTTTTGGTGTAGTTTTCCCAAAAGCGTATTCCAAGAAATAGTTGGATCTATTTGTCCTGCAAAAACTAATACATAAGGAGTGCTTGTCGAAAATAAAGCATCAGTGGTATCTTGCCCACTTTGAGTATTTAAAGCAAAATCTTGTATTGGTGCCGTAATGCCATTGCCTTTCACCACCACCACTTCTTTTCTAGATTTAAAAACATAGGTACTATCAAAATCTGCAGGAAAGTTGGATGGATCAAATTGATATGTTTTACCATTTTTTTCAAATTCCATATCAAGCCTAATACTATCAGCAATAGCGTTAGCTGGTAATTTCATTTGTTCTACAATATCTTTTCCAACTTTATATGGTAAACAATCAATAAATGGTAAATGTTGAAGTACATAATATTGTCCATAACCTACCCCAAAACTGCCAATTAAAATAATTAAAATACCCCAGGCTTTGTGGAGATTGGTTTTTACTTTTTTGTGATTGATTAACAATATCACAATGGAAAATAGTAGTACTAAATCTTTTATAAAAGAAGTTTTTGGAGTCAATGGAATACAATCTCCAAAACATCCACAAGTTTTAATTTTTCCAGAGAATAAAGCATACCCAGTTAAAAAACTAAAGAAAACAATTAGCACCAATAATATCCATAAAGTTTGTTTGTATGGATACTTAATTAACAAAGCCAATCCTGTAACAATTTCTAGAAGGTTCATTAAAAGGGATAATCCTAAAGTATAGTCATTGAAAAAAGACATACCCCAAACATCAAAAAACTCTTGCATTTTATAGCTTAGACCTAATGGATCATTGGCTTTAATAAGCCCTGAAAAGATAAATAATAAGCCAACAGTCCAACGCAATATTTTAAGAAAGTTTTGCATAGGGGGTATTTTGAATTTGACTAATGTTTACCTTCTGCAATTTGAATCAAAGCAAAAGCAGAATAATTTAAGATATCAACAAAATTAGCATCGATACCTTCGCTAATTAGGGTTTTTCCATCATTATTTAGAATTTGTCTTATTCTTAATAATTTAACTAAGATAAGATCAGCATAGCTTTCTTGGCTCATATCTCTCCATGCTTCACCATAATCATGGTTTTTATCCAACATGGTAGATTTTGAAAAATGTACATTTTCTTCATACATGGATTCAACCTTACTCACTTCCATCTCCTCTACTTTTGGATCACCTAATTTCAATTGAATTAAACCAATCACTGCATAATTCAGAATGCCTTTGAATTCAGATGCAATATCATCCCCTACTTTCTGATTACCAATATCTTGAATGGTTCTAATTCTCAAAGCTTTAATAAAGATTTGATCTACGACTGATATAATTCTTAAAACGCGCCATGCAGTACCATAATCTTTTGTTTTCTTGATAAAAATATCCTTGCATGCTGCAACTGCTTGATCGTATTGTAAAGAAGTCTGACTCATGAAAAATAGCCTAAGTTTCTGTGTTATTAATATCTTTGAACCCTTGCAAGATACAGCATAACCTATTTATAATAAAACTATGTTCAATAATACTCAAATAATGGCGATAATGAACCTTACGCCAGACTCCTTTTATGCCAATAGTAGGATATCTTCTGCACAAGAAGTAGTAGATAAAGCTGGGCTGTATATAAAGGAAGGTGCTAGCATTATTGATATTGGTGGACAAAGTACAAGACCTGGGGCTGCAATGATTAGTGAGTCTGAAGAAATAGAGCGTGTTTGTAATGCGATAGAGGCCATTTGCAAGGCATTTCCTGCCATAAAGGTATCCATAGATACCTTTCAGTCCAAAGTGGCTAAAGCTGCATTAAATGCAGGAGCTAGTATCGTGAATGATATAAGTTGTGGTAGTTTTGATCCATCCATTTTGGAACTTGTTGCTCAACAAAAATCAGGTTATATTGGAATGCATATTACGGGTAACAAAGAATCAATGCATGTTATTCCTGAAAGATTGGATATCATGAAAGAGTTGATTGATTTTTTTACGCAAAAAAAGCAATTATTAGCTGATTGTGGAATTCAAGATTGGGTGATTGATCCTGGTTTTGGATTTGGTAAAACTATTCAGGATAATTTTACGATTATGAAAGATTTAAGAAAGCTTCAAGTTATTGGTTTGCCAATTTTAGTAGGCGTTTCTAGAAAATCGAGTATCTATAAAACCTTGGGCATTTCAGCAGATGAAGCATTGAACGGGACAACAGTAGTACATACTATAGCAATAAAAAATGGGGCTTCTATTTTGAGAGTTCATGATGTTAAAGAAGCTAAACAGGCATTAATTTTAATGGAATACTTACAATAATGCACAAAAAAAAGGAGCTGATAACAGCTCCTTTTTACTATATCTAATAGATTATCTCTTAGTTACGTCTTCGATCTCAATATCAAATGCTAAGTTTTCAAAAGGCTTGATCACACCATTCGCTTGAGAGCCATATGCTAACATCGCTGGAATGTAAATAGAACCTTTACCTCCTTTACCAAAATATTGCAATCCAATTTCCCATCCTGGAATAACTGCACCAGCTCCAACTTTAACATCATATGGTTTTCCATCGGGTTTCATATTGGTATCAAATACTTCACCTTTGAAGGTATATCCTTTGTACATAACACTAGCTATCTTGCTAGAATCAATTTTGTTTGCTGCATCTCCTGGAGTTTTGATAGCAACAAAAACACCTTCTGGAGATTCAATCGCAGTGATTTTATTTTTAGCTAAATAAGCTTTGATAGCTGCAACTTCTTTTTTCTTTTCAATCTCTGTTTCTGCTTTATAGTCTTCATCAACTTTAGCAACATCTGTAAAAACATTGATGATTTCAGCTTTTCCAACAATCACATCTTTAGCCTTGAATACTTCATTCAATTGCAAAACACCCATTTTAACTAAGGTATCGATGCTTAATGAGAATTCAATTTTATCACCTTTTTTACATTGCATGATAATTTCAGTAAATGTATACTTACCTAATTTTGAAGTATCGATCGGGAAATACACTGGGATTTGTCCGTAAGTAGTACTTAGAATAGTATCCTTACTTTTTAATTTATATTCTAAATTAATTTTTACAAATTGACCTTGTGCCAATTTTTGTGGATTGCCAGCTCCATGTGTAATTTTATAAAGCATCCCTGAAGGTGCTTTTTCGTATTGATTACAACTTGCAAACAATACAAGTACTGCGACTAATTTTAATGTTGACTTTAACATGTTTTAATTTAATTGAGATAATTGTGTTTTATATGTTTCTAAAATACTTTTAAAATCATTAAAGGTTTGTTCAACAGATTTTAAAGAACTTCCTCCTGCGGCATTTGCATGCCCACCTCCCTCAAAATGTGTTCTAGCAAATATATTAACATCGAAGTTACCTTTGCTTCTAAAACTCCATTTTCTTTCTTCTTCTCTATCTATTACGATTGCAGCAAATTTAACCCCTTGTATGGATAATAAGTAATTTACCAATCCTTCCGTATCGCCTGTTTTTAATTCGAATTTATAAATATCTGATTTGGGTATTGCCATTACAGCAGTTTTGTATTCTGGGAACACATGCATTCTATTTAAAAAAGCATTTCCCATGAATTTTAACCTACCCTCTGTAGATTGATCATAAATCGCTTCGTGTATTTTTCCATGTTCCAGCCCTAATTCTTTCAAATGCGCCACAATTTTATGCACTGAAGCTGTACAAGAAGGGAATCTGAATGATCCAGTATCTGTCATTAATCCAGTATATAAACAAGTTGCGATATCTATATTTATCAAGTTACTATGACCTGATTGGACTATAAAATCATAAATCATTTCGCAGGTGGAACTCATTTTTACATCACTCACTCCAAAACCAAAACTGGCAATATCAGGTTGTTGATGATGATCAATTAAAATTTTAATTGCTTTGGAGTCTTTAATCACTGGCTCCATGTGTTTAGTTCTATGCAATATATTGAAGTCTAAACAAAAGACATAATCCGCATTTTGAACAATCTCAGTTGCTTTGGTTTTATTAGATTCAAAGTCAATAACATGCTCAGTACCAGGCATCCAATCTAAAAATTGCGCCCAATTGGTGGGTGAAATTACATGTACATCGTGGCCCAATTGTACTAAAAAATGATACAATGCTAAACTAGATCCCATTGCATCTCCATCAGGTTTTTGATGTGCAGTAATAACTGCCTTGAATGGCTTTGATAAATAAGGATAAAATTGATCAATAGATAGCATAATTATACAAAATTACTATAAATCAAAGGTTTTTACTAATTTTGCGGCTGCAATTAGCAACAATTATAACAAATTGATTATGAGTAACAGAACATTCACGATGATTAAACCTGATGCTACCTCTAAAGGGCATACAGGTGCCATTTTAGATCAAATGATTAAAGCTGGTTTTAGTGTAAAAGCAATGAAATGGATTCAATTGTCTGAAGCACAAGCTGGAGCATTTTATGCAGTACATAAAGAAAGACCATTTTATGGAGAATTAGTTGAGTTCATGTGTAGTGGCCCCATTGTAGCTGCAATACTTGAAAAAGAGAATGCAGTGGCTGATTTTAGAACCTTAATTGGAGCAACGAATTTCAAAGATGCTGCAGAAGGTACCATCAGAAAAAAATACGCAACCTCTATTGGTGAAAATGCGGTACATGGTAGTGACAGTGATGAAAATGCCAAAATTGAAGCTGACTTTTTCTTTTCAGGATTAGAAAGATTTTAAATAAAAAAAGCCCTTTAACATTAAAGGGCTTTTTTTATTATTTGTTACTATTTTATTTTTTGCCACCTCGTTTTTTAGGTTTGCCATATTTTTTCATCATTTCATCTTTGTGGCTTTTTCGAACATTCACTTTTTTGTTCTTCGCTGATTTTTCATGAAATGCGCCACCACCTGCATCTATTTTTGGTCGCTTAATTTGAATCGTTTTCATATGAACTTTTGGAAGTTCATCATCAATTAATACAGTTGAAATAGCTAAATCTTTTGGAAGGGATAACATGGGGATAGGTTGTCGCATTAAGGTTTCTATCTTCTGTTGAAATAATTTTTCTTTTTCCGTGATAAAAGTAATTGCAATCCCTTTTTTGTCCGCTCTACCTGTTCTTCCAATTCTATGTATATAATTTTCTGGTACTTCAGGTGTGTCAAAATTAATGACATGTGTCACTTCAGCTACATCAATACCTCTTGCCATGATATCCGTTGCTATAATGTATTTGAAAACACCAGCTTTAAACTGCTTAACTGTATTGAATCTATAGTTTTGTTCTTTGTTGGAATGAATAACACCAACAATTTCCGGAAACTGTAGATTAAGTTTTTCATACAATTGATCTGCTAAACTTTTTGTACTTACAAAAATCAATACTTTGGTCATGGTATCATCAGAACTTAATAAAAGCTCCAATAAATTCACTTTAGTATTAAAGTTGGGGACATCATAAGCGGTTTGAATAATATTCTCTACTGGACTTCCGGTTGGAGCAGCTTCAATTCTTTCTGGTTCAGTAAAATAATCATTCATTAATAATTCTACTTCATCTGTAATGGTTGCTGAGAATAATAAATTTTGTCTTTTACCAGGTAATAAAGAAAGTATATTGGTGATTTGAGTTCTGAAACCAAGATTCAACATTTCATCCATTTCATCGATGACCAATCTTTTTATGGTTTTTGTTTTAAATGCACCATTTAACAACAAATCATATAATCTACCTGGAGTAGCTACTAATACATCTACCCCTTTTTCAACTTCCAATTGTTGTGTATTGATATTGGCTCCACCATACACACCAACTGTAACAACATTCATATAAGTGGTTAATTTTCTAACAGATTCTACCACCTGAACAACCAACTCTCTTGTGGGTACAATAATCAATACTTGGGGATCTTTATTTTTATCAAATTTCCAAAGCCTTAAACAGGGTAAAAGATATGCATAGGTCTTACCTGTTCCTGTTTGAGCAATACCACAAACATCTCTACCCGACATCACTACTGGAAATACCCTGTGCTGAATAGTTGTTGGATGTTGAAAACCAAGGTCTTCGATGGCCTTGGTAAGAGAGGGGTTAAGATTGAGGTCTGTGAAATTCATGAGGGCAAAGGTAAGTTATTTAGAATGGTGTAAAGGATTTAGCTCCCTTCGGTCGCTTAATCCTCACACCCTTGTTGCAAAAGCATAAGTAACAACTAATAAGGTACAAGCCCTTCGCTTCGCTCAGGCCTTTGAATTGTTATAATCCTTCAAGGTCGTGAGCAAGCTCCCACCTTTCAGTCTTATAACAATTCAGCCTCAACTTTCGTCGAGGCTGTACTTTTTTGGGCTGTTACTCTTTTTTGGTCGGGTGAACAGGATTTGAACCTGCGACCCCTTGCACCCCATACAAGTGCGCTACCGGGCTGCGCTACCACCCGAAACCTACTCAAATCACTAAAAATCACGGGATTTGGGGTGCAAATATAGTCTCAAATAGAAAAAAACAAGCTATCTTTACTTCAAATTTATTGACCTAATGTCCATTCTTCTAAGACAAGTCAAGATAGCCGATCCGGCATCTCCGTTTCACAACAAGGTTAAAGATATTCTCATTAAGGATCAGCAAATAATTTCCATTACAGACCATTTTGAAGGTAAAACCGATTTTGTTTTTGAAAAAGCGGGTACTTTAGTTTCACCAGGTTGGGTTGACCCATTTGTTCATTTCTGTGATCCAGGTATGGAAAATAGGGAAACCTTGGCAACAGGTGCAGCCGCAGCTCAAAAAGGTGGTTTTACAACGGTCTTTAATATCCCTAATACTCAACCCATTACTGATAATAAATCTCAAGTAAACTATACAAAACAACAAAGCAACCATTTACCAATTCATATATACCCCATAGGTGCCTTATCCAAAAAAATAGAAGGAAAGGATTTGGCAGAAATGATTGATATGTATAATAATGGTGCAGTTGCATTCAGTGATGGATTATACCCTGTTCAATCTACCCTCTTATTTCTTAAAGCTTTACAATATGTAAAAGCCTTTGACGGTGTGGTGATTCAAATGCCCATTGACAAAAGTTTAGGGAGCATAGGTTTAATGAATGAAGGCGTGTTATCAACACAATTAGGATTACCAGGTATTCCATCAATTGCCGAGGAATTAATTATTTCAAGAGATATTGAATTACTAAGATATACCCAATCCAAATTACACATAACAGGTGTTTCAACAGCTAAAGGTATAGCGATGATTGCTGACGCAAAGAAAGAAGGACTTCAAGTTACATGTAGCGTTACACCTTATCACTTATTCTTTACCGAAGAAGACTTAAAGGAATACAATACTTTATTAAAAGTATTCCCTCCGCTTAGAACAAAGAAAGATCAGGAAGCGATCAAAAAAGCAATTGTAGATGGCACTGTTGATTGTATTAGTTCTCATCATCTTCCACAAGATTGGGATGGAAAAACAATTGAATTTGAAAATGCCAAAGCTGGTATTGCATGTATCGAAACTTGTTTTAGTGCTATCTTAGAAAAGCTACCTACATTAACAGAAGAAAGAATTGCCTCATTATTCTCCAACAATGCAAGACAAATTTTCAATTTACCCACAGCAAGTTTAATTGAAGGAGCAAATGCTGAACTAACATTATTTAATGTTAATGAAACAACCAATATGAGTAAATCAGATTCTTCAAGTAAATCTGCTAACTCTCCTTTCTGGGATCTTACATTAAAGGGAAAAATCATTGGCACAGTAGTAAAAAATACATTACATATTAATTCATAAATTTTTAAAAATGGAAAATACAGTAACAAGTCATATTGTAAAAGGTGCAATTTTAAGTGCGATTTCAATCATATTAAGTGTAATCGTTTATGTGTTCAATTTATACGAAATGTCATGGTTAAGTTGGATTAATTATGCAATCTTTTTAGGTGGATTAATATATGGAGCTATTTTATATGCTAATCAGAACAACAATAATGTAACTTATGGCAATGTATTTGCTCATGGATTTAAGACTACTGCAGTTGTAATTGTTATTACTGCTTTATTTACTGTTTTATCCACTAAATTTTTATTCCCTGATATGGTGGACAAGATTGTTGATATGACAAGAAAGCAAATGGAGAAAAATCCTCAAATGACAGACGAGATGATTGAACAAGCTGTTACGATGACAAAGAAATTCTTTTTACCATTTGCATTAGGTGGTGCCATTATTGGTACTGGAGTTTTAGGTGCGATTGGAGCAGCTATTGGTGCAGGTGTTGCTAAGAAGAATCCTAACCCGTTTGAAAATAACGCCGCTTAAAAATAATTAATGCAAATTTCTGTTGTCATACCCTTATTTAACGAATCTGAATCATTGCCAGAATTAATGGCGTGGATTGATCGCGTCATGCAAGCGAATCAATTCACTTATGAAGTGATTATGGTGGATGATGGAAGTGATGATAATAGTTGGCAGATTATAGAGCAATTGAAAGGTTCATACGCCTCTTTAAAGGCAATTCGTTTTCAAAGAAATTATGGAAAATCTGCAGCTTTGAATGAAGGATTTAAAGCAGCACAAGGTGATATTGTAGTTACCATGGATGCAGATTTACAAGATTCACCAGACGAAATTCCTGAGTTCTATAAAATGATTACGGTAGACGGATATCATTTAGTAAGTGGATGGAAGAAGAAACGTTACGATAATACATTTACAAAAAATATTCCTTCCAAAATATACAATGCAGTTGCTAGACAGAGTTCTGGAATTGTATTACATGATTTTAATTGTGGCATCAAAGCGTATCAATTAAAAGTGGTAAAAAGTATTGAAGTATTTGGAGAAATGCATCGATACATCCCCATTTTAGCAAAATGGGCTGGTTTTAAAAAGATTGGAGAAAAAGTAGTAGTTCATCAAGCTAGAAAGTATGGTACAACCAAATTTGGATGGGAAAGATTTGTAAATGGTTTTTTAGATTTAATGACTATTCAGTTCCTTTCAAAATTTGGTAAAAAACCCATGCAGTTTTTTGGTTTAGTGGGTACTCTATTCTTCTTAGTTGGATTTGTTTCTGTTGGTTATATCACTGTTGCTAAACTGCTACAACCCGAGACCAGTATTACCAATAAACCAGCTTTTTATATTGCTTTAACTGCTATGATTGTGGGCGTACAATTATTCCTTGCAGGATTTATTGCAGAATTAATTAACAGAAATGCACCCGATAGAAACCACTATTTAATAGCAGAAAAAATAGGATGGTAAACAATTTGGTTATAATAGGCCCTGCTTGGCCCTTTAGAGGTTCATTAGCTGCTTTTGATGAAAAAATTGCAACCACATTTATAGAAAAAGGAATACCTGCAAGTATAGAAACTTTTTCTTTACAATATCCTAGTTTTCTATTTCCAGGTAAAACACAGTTTAGAATTGAAGCAAAACCTACTAATATAGATATACATATTAGTATCAATTCAATCAATCCATTTAACTGGATTAAAGTTGGATTACAATTAAGAAAAGCCAAACCTTCACTCATCATCGTTAGATATTGGTTACCCTTCTTGGCGCCTTGTTTAGGCACTATTTGTAGAATTATAAGAACTAACCAAACAACTAAAATAATTGCTATTGTGGATAATATGATTCCACACGAAAAAAGGATTGGGGACACCATTTTTACCCAATATTTTGCAGCATCTGTTGATGGATTTTTAACCATGAGTGAGAAAGTTAAAAAAGATGTCCAATTATTTTCTTCCAAACCAAACATCCTTTCACCACATCCAATTTTTGATTATTTCGGTTCTACAATTAGCAAAGAAGAAGCAAGAAATCAACTGCGTATTCCAAAAGATCAAAAATTGATTTTATTTTTTGGATTCATTAGAAAGTATAAAGGGCTAGATCTTTTGTTGAATGCAATGGCTTCTGATAAAATGGTATCAAAAAATATTCATTTAATGATAGTTGGCGAATTTTATGAAGATGCAAAGCCCTATCATGAATTAATTCAAACTTTAGGGATTCAAGATAGAGTTCAAATCATAGAAGCATTTATTCCAGATAATGAGGTTAAGAAATATGTTTGTAGTGCTGATTTCATCATTCAACCTTATAGAAATGCTACACAAAGTGGCGTTACTCCCCTTGCCTATCATTTTGAAAAACCAATGTTGGTTACGAATGTAGGTGGTCTAGCAGACACTGTTCCTAATAATAAAGTAGGTGTTGTGGTGGAACCTAACGCAGAGGCAATTGCTACTGGAATTGAATCCTTATATGATAAAGGAGAAGCTTATTACATTCCTTTTATCAAAGAAGAAAAGAAAAAATATACATGGGAGGAAATGGTCAATAATTTTTTACTTTTACATCAACAAATTCAATAGAGCATGTCTTTAACAACCATTAAACAATTGATTCAATCTTCTATAGAGGTTAAACAACAACTACTACAAGATGAAGTTTTAATGCAGCAAATAGCAACTGTTGTAGATGTTGTAACAGATACCTTCAAAAATGGCAATGCTGTCTATTTTGCAGGAAATGGAGGAAGTGCGGCTGATGCTCAACATTTAGCTGCTGAATTTTCAGGTCGTTTTTATAAGGATAGAAAAGCTTTGCCATCTGATGCTTTGCATTGTAATAGCTCTTACTTAACTGCAGTGGCAAATGATTATAGTTATGATGTAATTTATTCAAGATTATTAGAAGGATTAGCTAAAAAGGGCGATGTGTTGGTTGGAATTAGCACTTCCGGAAATTCTGCTAACATTGTAAAAGCTTTTGAAATGGCAGCTTCAATGGGTGTTATAACTGTTGGATTTACCGGAGCAAATGGTGGGAAAATGAAAAATATGGCTAATTATTTGATCAATGTGCCTTCTAATACGACACCAAGAATACAAGAATCTCATATCTTGGTGGGGCATATTATTTGTGAATTAGTGGAAGAAAATATTTTCGGTAAATAATGTCTTTTGATTTTAGACATATCAATTCAGATTGGACATTGTTTTTAGATAGAGACGGTGTGATTAATGTAGAAAAGAATGAAGATTATATCCGCAACTGGTCTGAATTTGAATTTTATCCAGAGAGTTTAAAAGCATTACCCATTCTAGCAAAAAAATTTCCAAGAATAATTATTACTACCAATCAAAAAGGTGTTGGGAAAGGATTAATGACGGAGACTGATTTAAAGGAGATTCATACCAATATGAAAATACAAATTGAATCAGTACATGGAAGAATTGATCATATATTATATTGTACCGATTTAGATAATGATGCTCCTAATAGAAAACCTCAACCTGGAATGGCTTTTCAAGCAGTTGATTTATATCCAGACATTGATTTAAATAAATCCATCATGGTGGGTAATCGAATGAGCGATATGCAGTTTGGCAGAAATGCAGGAATGTATACTGTATTTTTAGCTACTACCCATCCAGAAACTGCTTTTCCTGATGAATCAATAGATGAGAGATTTGATAATTTGTTAGATTTTGCTATTCGAATAAATAACTAATCTAATTTCAATACAGCTAAAAAGGCTTCTTGAGGTATTTCTACATTCCCAATTTGACGCATTCTTTTCTTTCCCTCTTTTTGCTTTTCCAATAATTTTCTTTTACGACTGATATCACCACCATAACATTTGGCAGTTACATCTTTACGCATCGCAGAAATATTTTCTCTAGCTACTACTTTTGCACCAATAGCAGCTTGAATGGCAATTTGGAATTGTTGTTTAGTCAATAGTTCTTTAAGCTTTTCACAAAGCTTACGACCAAATTCTGCAGATTTTCCTCTGTGAATAAGTGCACTCAAGGCATCTACTTTCTCTCCATTCAATAAGATATCCATTTTTACAATATCCGCTTCTCTAAATCCTATTTGGGTGTAATCAAAAGATGCATAACCCCTTGTGCCACTCTTTAATTTATCGTAGAAATCAAATACAATCTCTGTTAAAGGCATTTCAAATATTAACTCAACCCTTGTTGGGGTCAAATAACTTTGATTGATTAACATACCTCTTTTACCAAGACATAAAGTAATAATATTTCCAATATAATCTGGTGTTGTAATAATTTGGGCTCTAATAAAAGGCTCTTCTATGTAATCAATCTTAACAGGATCCGGCATCTCTGTTGGATTATTAACGATAATTTTTTCTTTTCTAGTTGTATAGGCAATAAAACTAACGTTTGGAACAGTGGTAATTACTGTTTGATTGAATTCGCGTTCTAAACGTTCTTGTATGATTTCCATGTGAAGTAATCCTAAGAATCCACATCTAAAACCAAAACCTAATGCTTGAGAAGTTTCTAATTCAAAAGTTAATGAAGCGTCATTTAATTGTAGCTTATCCATACAATCACGTAACTCTTCAAACTCATCTGTGTTCACAGGATAAATACCCGCAAATACCATTGGTTTTACTTCCTCAAAGCCATTGATCATTTCACCAGGATTATTGGCTAATGTTATCGTGTCTCCAACTTTTACTTCTTTAGCATTTTTGATACCAGTAATAATGTACCCTACATCACCTGCTCTTACTTCATCTTTAGGCGTCATGGATAATTTCAACACCCCTACTTCGTCTGCAATATAATCTCTCCCAGAAGCAACAAACCTAATTTTATCGTTCTTTTTTAATACACCGTTTAAGATTCTATAATACACAATAATTCCTCTAAAACTATTGAATACACTATCAAAAATTAAGGCTTGTAATGGTGCATCTGTATTTCCAACTGGAGCAGGAATTCTTTCACAAATTGCTTGTAAAATTTCTTCAATACCAATTCCCGATCTTCCACTAGCCAATAAAATATCTTCTTGTTTACATCCAATTAAATCTATGATCTGATCTGTTACTTCTGGAATTTTAGCACCATCCATATCAATCTTATTGATCACCGGAATAATTTCCAAATTATTGTCTAATGCTAAATACAAATTGGAAATTGTTTGTGCTTGAATACCTTGAGAAGCATCTACTAATAATAAAGCACCTTCGCAAGCAGCCAACGCACGACTAACTTCATAACTAAAATCAACGTGTCCAGGAGTATCAATTAAATTTAAAGTATAAGTTTCTCCTTTGTGAATATAATTAATTTGAATAGCGTGACTCTTAATGGTTATACCCTTCTCTCTCTCTAAATCCATATCATCCAATACCTGGTTCATCATTTCTCTTTCGGTAATGGTTTTGGTATGTTCTAACAAACGATCTGCCAAGGTACTCTTACCGTGATCAATATGGGCGATGATACAGAAATTTCTAATATTCTTCATGTAGTGTTTCTAGTCTTTTAAATTCTATTGTAGTGCATTAATGATGGCTGTAAATTCAGATGCAATTAAAGAAGCACCTCCCACTAAACCACCATCCACATCAGGTTGTGTGAAAAGTTCTTTTGCATTAGCAGCTTTAACGCTACCTCCATATAAGATGGAAATTTGATCTGCTATAGATTGTCCGTATTTTGTAGCAAATACAGATCTAATGTAAGCGTGTATTTCTTGAGCTTGTTCACTTGTTGCAGTTTTGCCTGTACCTATTGCCCAAATTGGCTCATATGCTATAACAACTTTGACAATTTGTTCAGCGCTTAAATGAAATAATGAATTTATTAATTGAGTTTCTACAAAACTATTTTGAGTACCTGCTTCTCTAATTTCCAAGGGCTCACCGCAACAGAAAATGGGTGTGCTGTCAACTGCTAAAACGGCATTTACTTTTTCTGCTAACAATGCATCAGTCTCTGCAAAATATTCTCTTCTTTCAGAATGTCCCAATACAATATGCTTCACACCAACAGATGAAAACATAGGAGCAGCAATTTCTCCTGTATACGCTCCATTTGATTTTTGATGACAATTCTGGGCTGCAACAAACATATTCTGCTTATTCGCTAATTTAGCTGCCACTTGATGAATATATATGGAAGGAACAGCAAAAATAGCTTCCTGATGAGCTGCTAAATGAAATGAAGTTTGAAATAATTCGTCTAATAAAGTGTCCACTTCGGACTGACTTAAATTCATTTTCCAGTTTGCTGCTGCTATTTGCTTTCTCATTAGGTAATTTTTGAACTTTTTAAGCTATTATTAGCGCTGCAAAGGTAATCAAAAATTAAGCCCAAACCTATTTAAACGCTATAAATGAGCCTGTTTGTAAAGATGTTCTAAAACCATCTGCTCTTCTTGGGTAACTTCAAATCCTTTCATTTTCTTCCAATTTCCTAAATCTGTAATGACCTTCTCCAATGTATAGCCTGGTAAAATACCCCATGTAAAATTGGGTAGGTTTTTCGGTAATAACCCATTCCCAAAAATATTGGCACTTACTCCTATATATGAACCAGTATTGATACTAGATTGAATGGCAAATCTGCTATAATCACCCACTAACATCCCCATTTTTTGACCAATCGTATCCCAAACCTGTTTAGCTTCGTTCCATAATTGAACCTTGCCTGCCGAATTTTTGACATTACTATTGGAGGTGCCAGCACCTAAATTGCACCAAAAACCAATAATACTATCTCCCAAATAGCCCTCGTGTCCTTTATTAGAAAAACCCATGATAATGGAATTCTTAATCTCGCCGCCGGACAAACAATAAGGCCCAATACTAGTGGCTCCATAAATACTGGTATTCATTTTTACCACTGCTTTATTTCCTAAAACAAAGGGTCCTCTTATACTAGCTCCTTCCATTATAACTGCTTCTTTTCCAATATATATAGGGCCTTCACTTGCATTTAAATTTGAACATGAAATCTGCGCACCTTCTTCAATAAAAATTTGATCCTCCTGTATTAGTCTATTGGTGTCATTCACTTTCTGGGAACGACGATTTTGACTAACAATAGCGAAATCTGACCTAATGAAAGCAGCTTGTCTTTTAAGTAAATCAACACTATTTTCTACCCATTCCACGTTTTCAACGATGATGGGAGGCATTTCTGCTAATAAGATATTGGTAATATTTCTTTCTTTGGTTTTGGTAGCAATCCATTTGCCTGATGCAGTAATCAATTTTTCACCCTCTTGTAAGCCTTTAATTTGCTCCAATAAAGAATTTTGTGGCACAATGGTGACATTAATAAAAGTTAAAGATTCGTTCGTTGACAAAAAAGAAGCATCATATAAAACTTGTAAATAATTTTCCGTGAAAATTCCTGCATCTTGACCAAGATATTTCTCCCATCTTTCTTGAAAACTGTATAAACCAACCCTACATTCTGCTAAGGATCTAGTTAAGCTAAATGGATAAAAATTTGTTCTATCCGCAATGTCCACTAAAATAAATTGCATACAGCTAAAATACTAAACAATTTTTATAGTAAAAGACATCTATTCCTAACAGATGTTCTTTAATTGCTTATTTTTGAGTCCTAATTATTTAATATGCAATTTGGATATTTTAACTACCCTATGCCAGCAAACGAAACAGTGCTTTCATATGCTCCTGGCAGTCCCGAAAAAATCGCTTTAAAAAAAGCATTAGCAGATTTAAAAAAGAAAACGCTTGATATACCAATGTATATTGGAGGTAAGGCAGTTAGAACAGGTAAAAAAGTAGCTATTCATCCGCCCCATGAAATCAAACATCTTTTGGGTCATTTTCATGCCGGAAGTAAACAACATGTAGATCAAGCAATTAATACCGCTTTAAAAGTTCGTATTGGATGGTCAGAAATGAGTTGGGAATCAAGAGCTCATATCTTTTTAAAAGCAGCTGATTTATTAGCAACAAAATATCGTTACGAAATGAATGCTGCGACGATGTTGGGTCAAAGTAAAAATGCCTTTCAAGCAGAGATTGATGCTGCTTGCGAATTAATAGATTTTTTAAGATTCAATGTTCATTTCTTAAGTCAAATATATCAGCAACAACCTATTTCAGCACCAGGTATTCATAATAGAATGGAATGGAGAGGATTAGAAGGATTTGTATTAGCTATTACTCCTTTTAATTTTACTGCCATTGGAGGTAACTTACCTGCATCAGCTGCAATGTGTGGTAATGTTGTTGTTTGGAAACCAGCTAACACCCAAATTTATTCTGCGCAATTATTTATGCGAATTTTAAAAGAGGCAGGATTACCAGATGGTGTAATCAATATCGTGTATGTTGATGGCCCAACATTGGGTGATACCTGTTTCAAACATCCTGAATTTGCTGGTGTACATTTCACAGGTTCTACAGGAGTATTCAATCATATGTGGAAACAAATTGGAGAAAACATTTCAAACTATAGATCTTATCCTAGAATTGTAGGTGAAACAGGTGGAAAAGATTTTGTAATGGTGCATCCAACAGCTGATGTAGATACAGTGGTAACTGCTTTAGCAAGAGGTGCTTTTGAATTCCAAGGTCAAAAATGTTCTGCAGCATCCAGAGCATACATACCAAGTAATATTGCAGCCGCTGTAAAAACCAAATTGGTAAAAGTAGTTCAATCTATGAAGGTTGGAACAGTGGAAGATTTTTCCAACTTTGTGAACGCTGTAATTGATGAAAAAGCATTTGATAGCATAACCAAATATATTAGCAAGGCAAAGAAAGATAAGAAAGCGAAAATATTAGTTGGTGGAAACTATAGTAAATCAAAAGGTTATTTTATTGAACCTACCGTGATTGAAACAACTGATCCAAAATACACTACAATGTGTGAAGAAATCTTTGGGCCTGTTTTAACCATCTATACGTATCCTGCAACTAAGTTTGAAAAAACATTGGATATTTTAAATAGCACTTCAAAATATGCTTTAACTGGTTCTATTATTTCACAAGACAGAGCATCCATCGAATTAGCTACACAAAAATTAAGACATGCAGCGGGCAATTTCTATATCAATGACAAGCCTACAGGTGCAGTGGTTGGACAACAACCATTTGGAGGAGCTAGAGC
The DNA here is from genome assembly GCA_017856545.1 of Chitinophagaceae bacterium. Taxonomy (GTDB): domain Bacteria; phylum Bacteroidota; class Bacteroidia; order Chitinophagales; family Chitinophagaceae; genus Sediminibacterium. Next base: position 3,241 of record JAFMEV010000014.1, on the reverse strand, counting down.
TTCAGGTACCAATGATAAGGCAGGAAGCATGTTGAATTTGTACAGATGGTTAAGTGCGAGAACTATAAAAGAGACATTTAACCCTCCAACTGACTATAAATACCCATTTTTAAACGAAGCATAGGTCTGTTTTTAGCCCATTTTTATGCGAAAAAACAGTATATTTGCTCCTCAAAATTAAAGGACTGTGGCCCAAAAATTTTCAAAAGAAACCTATCTGTACTGGTATGAATTGATGCAATTAATTCGTCAATTTGAATCTAAGTCTGAAGAAATGTATAAAATGGCTGGAAAAATCAGAGGATTTTTCCATGTGTACAATGGACAAGAAGCTATTGCTGCTGGTTGTATGACTGCTACTAACCATGAAGACCCATTTATTACAGGATATCGTGACCATGGTTTGGCTTTGGCTAAAGGAATGAGTCCAAACGCAGCAATGGCTGAATTATATGGTAAAGCAACTGGATGTTCTAAAGGAAAAGGTGGAAGCATGCACTTGTTTGATAAAGACAATTACTTCTTTGGTGGTCATGGTATTGTGGGTGCACAAATCGGCACAGGAGCTGGATTAGCTTTTGCTGAACAATATCGTGGATCTAAGAACGTGGTTTTGTGTTTCTTTGGAGATGGTGCTGCAAGACAAGGTATGTTACATGAGGTTTTCAACCTTGCGATGCTTTGGAAATTACCAGTTGTATTTATTTGTGAAAACAATAACTATGCAATGGGTACTTCCATTGAAAGAACAAGTAATGTAATTGATATATATAAATTGGCAGATGCTTATGATATGCCATCTGATAAAATAGATGGTATGACCACTGAATTAGTGCACGAAGGTGTAGCTAGAGCAGTAAAAAGAGCAAGAGATGGAGAAGGCCCTACTTTATTAGAAATGAAAACTTATAGATACAAAGGACACTCTGTATCTGATCCACAAAAATATAGATCTAAGGACGAGGTGGAAGAATACAAAAACCAAGATCCTATCACTAAAGTTGCTAAAACAATATTAGAGAATAAATACGCATCTGAAGCAGATTTAAAAGCGATTGATGATAAAATCAATGCAATTGTTGAAGCTTCTGTAAAGTTCGCTGAAGAAAGCCCATGGCCAGATGATAGCGAAGTTTTAAAAGATGTTTATATTGACCAAAATTATCCTTTCATCGTAGATTAATTACAAACATTTATATGAGCGAATTACAACAAGAACAAATTTCAACAGAAAACTTTTTCAAAAAGAATCAAAAGTCTTTGACCTATGCATTAGTGGCTGCTATTGTATTGATTGGAGGATTTTTTGGATATACAGAATTATATCAAAAGCCTAGAGAAGCTAAAGCAGCTGATGCTATGTTTATGGCTGAAAAGTATTTTGCAAATGACTCTTCTAACTTTGTGTTAAATGGAGATGGTCAAAATAAAGGTGTTTTGTATATTATTAAAGAATTTAGTGGAACTAAAGCTGCTAACTTAGCAAAATACTATGCTGGAATTAGTTATTTCAGAATGAATGATTTTAATAAATCTATTGATTATTTAAAGGACTTCTCTACAGATGCTAAACAAATTCAGGCTGTAGCATATGGCACTTTGGGTGATGCTTATTCATCTTTAAACAAAGTGGACGAAGCGGTAAGTCATTATAAGAAAGCGGGTGAATATTTCCCAGAAGATGAAGCGATTTCTTCAGAATATTTATTCAGAGCAGCAGCATTTTTAGAATTGAATAACAAAACGGATGAAGCAATTGAAATATATACTAAAATCAAAAATGAATACCCAAAGTCAGAAAAAGGGATCATGGCTGATAAGTATATCAATCGATTAAAAATTCAACCTTAATTTTTATTGAGCCTCAACAAATGAGGCTCTTTTTTTGTTTATATTTGAGTATGAAAGTACAATTATTCATCCCCTGCTTTATGGATCAATTATATCCACAAGTTGCCTTTAATACGATCAAAGTATTAGAAAAAGCAGGATGTGAAGTGATGTATAATCCCAATCAAACATGTTGTGGTCAACCAGCATTCAATGCTGGTTTCTGGGGTGAATCCAAAGACGTTTGCACCAAATTTGTTCAAGATTTTGAAGGGGCAGATTATATCGTTTCTCCAAGTGCTAGTTGTACTGGTTTTGTCAGAAATAATTATGGTAAATTATTTGAAAACAATGCTTTTCAAAGTCCTGCTAAAAAAGTAAAACAACGCATGTATGAATTATCAGAATTCCTAGTGCAAGTGTTAGGTATTACTAATTTAGGGGCAAGTTTTCCTGCAAAGATCACCTATCATGATAGTTGTGCTGGTTTAAGAGAATGTAAAATTAAAGAAGAGCCAAGAAAATTATTAAATGCTGTTGAAGGTATTGAAATTGTTGAAATGGCTGATGTAGAAACATGTTGTGGATTTGGTGGAAGTTTTGCAGTTAAGTATGACACCATTAGCACTTCTATGGCTGATCAAAAAATTGATCATGCAATTGCTACCAACGCTGAATATATCGTAAGTACAGATACAAGTTGTTTAATGCATTTAGAAGGAAGAATTAACCATCATGGTCAAGCTATTAAAGTGTTGCATTTAGCAGATATTTTATCAGCTGGATATTAATTTAAATTATTTTTTATGGCTTATTGGCTTATTAAATCTGAACCATTTAAGTATTCTTGGGATCAATTTGTAAAAGACAAGAAAACATTTTGGGATGGGGTAAGAAATTACGGAGCTAGAAATAATTTACGCTCCATGAAAAAAGGTGATTTAGCTTTTTGGTATCATAGCAATGAAGGTTTAGAAATAGTAGGTATTGCTAAAGTGGTAAAAGAATCATACCAAGATCCCACAACAGAAGAGACAGCATGGTTAGCAGTAGATTTTGCTCCACATAAAAAATTGAAAAATCCAGTTAAACTAGCAGACATCAAAGCCAATACCAATCTTAAAAATATGGCATTGGTTAAGTTAGGTAGACTTTCTGTTCAGCCAGTTACGGAAAAAGAATGGGAAGAGGTAATGAAGATGAGTGAGGGGAAATGATCATTACTAGATGAGTCTTCAGAGAGAGACTCATCTAAAGAAGGTGTACCCAATAAATATTGCTATCACTACCCCAATTAAATCGGCCAAAATACCAGCCCAAATGGCATATCTAACTTTTTTAATCCCCACACTTCCAAAATATAGGGCAATAATATAAAAAGTAGTATCCGCAGAACCTTGAAATATTGAGG
>JAFMEV010000013.1 GCA_017856545.1 Chitinophagaceae bacterium | reverse complement strand
AATGATGCCTATCTTTTGTTTTGCTCAAAACAATATAACTGAGAAAACAAAATCAATGGAATTAAAAAAAGGTTATTTCAATTACTATTGGGATAATGCCAATGGAAAAATCTATTTAGTCATTGATAAATTGAATACCCCTTTCTTGTATGTTAACTCATTGCCTGCAGGCCTAGGATCTAATGATATTGGGCTGGATAGAGGACAAATAGGTGACACTAGAATTGTTTATTTTAACAGAGTGGGCAAGAAAATATTGATGATACAACCTAATTACGATTACCGTGCGCTAAGTACTGACTCAAGAGAACAAAAAGCAGTCAATGAATCTTTTGCTCAATCCATATTGGCAAGTTTTACTGTAGAGGCTGAAGCTGGTAATGAAATATTGGTTGATGCTACTTCTTTCTTTTTAAGAGACGCACACAATGCTGCGGATAGAATTAGAAAAATGAGACAAGGTACTTACACTTTGAATGAAGCAAGATCTGCCATCTACATCCAGAATACAAAAAACTTCCCTAAGAATTCAGAGTTTGAAGCAACCTTAACTTTTGTTGGCGGCTCTGATGCAGGCAGATTTGTACAAGCTGTTGCACCATCTACTGAAGCTTTGACTTTAAGAATGCATCATAGTTTTGTAGAACTTCCTGATGAAAATTATACTCCAAGAAAATATGATATTAGAAGTGGTTATTTTGGAATTAGTTTTTTTGATTACAGTTCAGATATAAGTGAACCCATTCAAAAAATGTATATCAGTAGACATAGATTACAAAAAAAAGATCCAAGCGCTTCAATGAGTGAGCCTGTAAAACCTATTGTATATTATTTAGACAATGGTACTCCAGAGCCCATTAGAACTGCATTACTAGAAGGCGCAAGATGGTGGAATCAAGCATATACAGCTGCTGGATACAAAGATGCTTTTCAAGTGCAAATACTACCAGATTCTGCAGACCCTATGGATATTCGTTATAATATGATCAATTGGGTACATCGTTCAACCAGAGGTTGGAGTTATGGGTCAAGCATTACAGACCCTCGAACAGGCGAGATTATTAAAGGTCAGGTTACTTTAGGTTCACTTAGAGTTAGACAAGACTATTTAATATTTACTTCATTGTTATCTCCATATATTAATGGTAAACCAGTAACTGATCAGATGAGAAAAGCTGCATTACATAGATTAAGACAATTGTCAGCACACGAAGTAGGTCATACACTTGGATTACAACACAACTATGCATCTAGTTATAACAATAGAGCATCTGTAATGGACTATCCTCATCCTAATGTATTTGTGAATGCAAAAGGCGAAATTGATTTTTCAGAAGTATATACTGACGAAATTGGGTTCTGGGACAAAAGAGCGATCACTTATGGATACCAAGATTTTCCTAAAGGCATGAATGAAACTACTGCATTAAATGCCTTATTGGAGGAAAATTCAAAAAATGGCACCCTATTTATTGCTGATGCAGATGCAAGAGCTGCAAGTGGATTTCATCCTTACGCGCATTTATGGGATAACAATGCAGATGCTATGGCTGGATTGGAACAAACCATTGCAGTTCGTAAAAAAGCTTTAGAGCAGTTTAACGAAAACGCTATTCCAAATGGCACACCATTATCTAAACTAGAGGATGTATTGGTGCCATTGTATAATTACCATCGCTATCAGTATGAAGCGGTAACTAAATTAATAGGTGGCATGAATTATAATTATAGTGTGAGAGGAGATGCTAATCAAATCAAACCATCCATTCTTCCTAATGCCATTCAAACAAAAGCATTAAATGCAGCTGTTGCATGTCTTTCTGCATCAACACTAACTATTCCTGAAAATATTATTGCATTAATTCCTCCACGCCCTCCTATGTATTATGGTGTTGGTGAATTATTTGAGAAAAGAACCGGAATGAGTTTTGACGCATTAAGTGCAGCTGAAGCATTAGCAGATTATGAATTAGGATTCTTATTCAATACTGAAAGAGCGAATAGATTGGTTCAAAATAAAGCAAGAGCAAACACTATTGGATTAGACGATGTAATTGATGCAGTTATGAAACAAACATGGAGTGCAAGCATTCCTGCAGGATTAACGGGATCTGTTCATAAACAAACACAACAACAAGTATTAACTTGGTTATTGGGATTAAGCCAAAGTACAGAAGCTACATATGAAGTACGTGCTATTTGTCATAGTAAATTACAAGCACTTAAAACTAGCTTAGAATTACTTGCTAAAACAGCAACAACACATAAAGCACATTTTCAATTTGCAATTGAAAGAATTAAAAACCCAGGAACCATTACACTTCCGAAAGCAGTAGTGATTCCTCCAGGCGCACCCATTGGTTGCGATGTTGAGTAAATAAAACAGCCCTTAAGAAAATTTAAGGGCTGTTTTATTTTTTGTCTTATGATTTTTTCGAGGGGCCCCATAAACGAGCCCCTCGATTTATTTGTCTAATAACTTTTTGAGGAGTTCTTTTATGAGGCCACTAAAAAAATCAAAGCCACCGTTTATGGGTGGCTTTGAAAAAATCTTAAGATAAAAATATTTTAGCGCTTATATTTTTTTAAGCGCTAAAATATTACGCAAGCATACGCAATGGTTCTTCTAGTAAGCTCTTTAATGTTTGTAAGAACGCTGCACCTGTAGCGCCATCCACCACACGGTGATCGCAACTTAAAGTTACATTCATCACATTACCTGGAACAATTTGTCCATCCTTTACAACTGGCTCTTGCGCAATACCGCCCACAGCTAAAATACAAGCATCAGGAGGATTGATAATTGCAGTGAATTGATCTATACCAAACATACCTAAATTAGAAATAGTAAAAGTGCTACCTTCCCAATCTGCAGGTTGTAATTTTTTATCTTTTGCTTTCTTAGCAAATTCTTTCACTGTGCCGCTAATTTGAGAAAGTGATAATCCATCTGCAAATCTTAATACAGGAACCAATAATCCTTCATCTACTGCAACTGCAATACCAATATTTACATGATGATTTTCACGAATAAAATCTCCCATCCAACTGCTATTCACTTTTGGATGTTGCTTTAATGACAATGCTGTAGCTTTTACAATCATGTCGTTAAAACTAATCTTAGTTGTTGCATTTTCATTTAATAAGGTACGCGCTTTAATTGCAGCGTCCATATTAATTTTCATGGTTAAATAGAAATGCGGTGCAGTAAATAAACTTTCACTTAAACGCTTAGCAATTACTTTACGCATTTGAGATACAGGAGTATCCACAAAGCTTACCGTACCTGAAGGAACAAAAGTAGGCGCAGTACTTGCAGATGAAGTGGAAGCAGCTGGTGTAGCTGAACCAGGAGTATAATTGTCCAAATCAGCACGGGTGATTCTTCCATTGTCACCTGTTCCCTTCACATATTTTAAATCGATTCCTCTTTCTTGTGCAATTTTCTTTGCTAAAGGAGATGCAAAAATTCTTCCATCATTCACCACTGCAGTACTTGCAGGCGCAGCAGGAGCTGATGCTTGAGCTGGAGCTGCAGCAGGAGCCGTTGAAGCAGTTGTAGATGCAGCCGGAGCAGCATTTGCACCGCCCTTAACTGCAGCAACAATTGCATTTACATCCAAACCATCTTTTCCAATGATGCATAATAATTCATTCACAATGATCTTTTCACCAGCTTTAGCACCTTGATATAATAAAATACCGTCCTTATAAGATTCTAATTCCATGGTAGCTTTATCTGTTTCAATATCCGCTAACACTTCCCCCTTCTTCACAGTATCGCCAACTTTTTTATGCCATCCTGCAATGACTCCTTCTGTCATCGTATCACTTAATCTTGGCATCAAAACCACTTCTTCCATAGCTGAAACATCCATGGCATTTGCAGCAGGTGCAGCTGGAGCTGGTGTAGTTGCAGCTGGAGCAGTTTGTGCTACTGAAGCTGGAGCAGCCCCGCCAGAATTTTGTGCGATCAATGCGCTAATATCTTCACCTTGTTTACCAAAAATGGCTAATAAATCATTTACTTGTAATTTACCGCCACGTGGAGTACCAATATGTAATAAAACGCCATCCTGATAGCTTTCCAATTCCATGGTAGCTTTATCTGTTTCTATCTCTGCTAATAAATCTCCTTTCTTAACGGTATCACCCACATTTTTGTGCCATGCTGCAATAACACCTTCAGTCATAGTATCACTTAAACGGGGCATTAATATAACTTCTGCCATAGTAAAAAGCTAGTTTGTAATTGAGATGTGAAATTACGCTAAAAATGTATTTTTTCCCTCCCAAAAACTCAATTTTATCCCAAATGGAGGGCAAAAAAATGGAAGAAATTGCTAAAAACCCAAAACTATTGACCTTGAGCCAAACTATAGGCTTTTTTACCTCCCCACATGCTTAGGACTTCAACAGAACTAATTTGTAGATCCTTTGATAAAGAACTGTACAATTCAACAATATCACTTTGTAAAAGTCCTGCACCAGCTTCTGTTTCAAAGCGAAGACGGAATTGATCAACCAAATTGGTATAAACAGATCCTGTAGGCCAAACCTGTGTACCTCTATTAGAGATGATGAGTAATTTCAAGTTAGGCTTTTCATGCTTACTTACTATTTGAGCAATTGCATTTGGCTGCAAAGCACTTTCAATAAATATATCTGCGCCCACAATTGTATGTTCCTCTTTTTTGGTACCTAATAACATAGGATTTTCTGAAATATTTGTATTCTTAGGTGCAAACTCAAAATCATTTAAAATAGCTCTTGAATTCATCTTAGGCTGTTTCCCGAAATGATCAATGATAGCTTGTGTAAATTGTGTAGTATTCAAAGATGGAGTTGATTTATCTCCAAAATCACCTGTATGAATTCCAGATTCTAAAGTGTATAATAAAGCATTTTCAATCATTGCAGCTTTACTCATCATTCCAAGATGTCTCAACATATTTAATCCACTTAATAAAAGAGAAGTTGGATTAGCAATATTTTTACCCGCAATATCTGGAGCAGTTCCATGCACAGCCTCAAAAATTGAAATGTGATCACCTATATTGGATGAAGGCGCAAAGCCAAGCCCACCAACCAATCCAGCACATAAATCACTTACAATATCACCCTGTAAATTAGTTAATACAATCACGTCAAATAAATCTGGACGACTAACTAATTTCATACATAAATCATCCACAATTACATCATCTGCTTTAAGGTCAGTATACTCTTTTGCAATTTCATTAAATACTTCAAGAAATAATCCATCTGTTAATTTCATGATATTTGCCTTGTGACCACAAGTAATTCTTTTAGCACCTTTTTTTCGAGCCATTTCAAATGCATAACGAATCACCTGCTCACTTCCACCTCTTGATATAAATCTTCTAGCTATGGCAACATCTTGTGTTAACATATGCTCAATCCCGCCATAAGTGTCTTCAATATTTTCACGAACAATGGTCAAATCAATATTGATACCTGCTTTACTAAAAACAGTATCCACTCCGCTTAATGTTTGGAAATGTCTTTCGTTAGCATAGGTATTCCAAGTTTTTCTTGCTGTAACATTCACACTTTTTACACCCTTACCCTTAGGTGTTTCCATTGGGCCTTTAAATAAAATACCCAATTGTTCAATTGTGGCTTTTGCTTCTGGGGTCATCCCATTACTAAAACCTTTATCAAATACCCATTTTCCCATATCTACAAAATGGTACTCTAAAGGCAGGTTTGCCGCTTTAAAAACACTAATTACCGCTTCCATTATTTCTGGACCAATTCCATCTCCATTTGCGACTGCGATCTTCATTGTAAATTGATTTTGAAGGTGTAAGAATGGCTAAAAAAGCTCATTTTTTGCGAATTTACATTAGTTAAAGGGTTAAATAAAAATTTGAGGATTAATTTATTTTTTAGGATGAAAAATTTCCTAATTTCGTGAGGCAGTATACTCTGCAATTGGCTTTATACTTTGTATCATGACCTCTAAAATATCAGAAGGCATTGAAGTAAGCATTGAAACATTTTTTCAAAAAGACTATAGCAACCCATTGCAAAATGAGTTCATGTTTGCTTACAGAATCACGATCGAAAACCATAATTCTTTTCCTGTAAAATTATTAAGAAGATATTGGGAAATTCACGACAGCAACAGCGAACACAGAGAAGTTGAAGGCGAAGGTGTGGTGGGTGTTCAACCTTTAATCATGCCGGGCAAGCAATATCAATATGTAAGTGGCTGCCATTTAAAAAGCGAGATGGGTAAAATGCATGGTTACTATACCATGGAAAATGTAGAAACCAAAGAGTTGATACATGTAAATATTCCTCCTTTTAAGATGATTGCTCCAGTAAAATTAAACTAGGGATGATACCCTGCTTCTGCATAAATTATTGAAGCAGAAGTAGCTGCTAATTTTTCTAAATTATCGTAAGTAGTTTTGCTTTGCCCATTCATATAAGCAAGCACAATTTTATAGCCAATATATTTTCCAATATTACCAGGCAATGAAGCGCCTAGTAAACTATTCTCTGTTGCATCACTCATTATATTCAATGCATCAATTCTTTCTTTACTCATTAACATTTTTTGTTCAACTAAATATTGCCAAATTGCTGCTTCTTGTTCCTGTACTGCTTTTAATTGAATAGAGGAATAATTCCATAATACCGTATCAGCAATTTGTAGATTCATTTTCTGAAGTATATATTGACGCTTTCCTGCTTCTATCATTTGATATAAAAGAGTAGCCTCCTTTTTGTCATTCATTAAATGATCATCCAACAAATTTTGAATACAATAAAAGGGAATTTGTTCTGCTAAATAATTTGGTTGCTGAGTAATTTGCAAACCTATTCCAAGATAATGCTCATTCAGTACATTAAAATAAGTGGAATAGGGACTTATATAATAAATTAATGTCTCAGGCATTTTATATGATGGGAAATAAAAATGAAATCTTGCAAGTACTTTATTCAGATGATGACTAATCGAATCAGATGCATTGAGCTCTAAAGTAGCATTATAAATAGGAGACAATTCTTTATAATACTTTTTAATTTTTTGAGTGTCATGGATGGGATCCACCTGTAATATTCTGGTAAAATAATCACTACTAAATTCCGGATAGCGCTTGAATAAACCAGTAATTCCCTTGCTTATATGATTCGTATCCATTGCAAAAAATGCAGTGTCAAACCTTTTAACGGTGATTGGCTGAATAATTTGGCCCTCTATAGGATCATTTTGCTTAGTACTACAAGCAAAAAAGAAACAGATGGATACTGCTAGCCAAAAAGGTTGGATGCGCATCCTCAAAAATACAAAAAATGCGAGTTTATTTCTGTTAAAACCCGACCTTTGTGGCATGAAGATTTGCATCGCACAACAGAACTATCATATTGGCAATTTTGAAGAAAATACCAATAAGATACTTCGTGCTATTGAAGAAGCCAAGAAACAAGGAGCAGACATTATCTTATTTAGTGAAATGAGTGTTTGTGGTTATCCTGCAAGAGACTTTGTGGAATTCAATGATTTTATTGAACAATGTTACCAAAGCATTGAGCAAATCAAAAAAGCAGCGGATACAATTGGGGTGTTAATTGGAAGCCCTTCAAGAAATCCTGAAAAGAAAGGCAAGGACTTATTCAATGCTGCATTCTTTTTGTACGAACAAAAAATTATTGCAGAAATACACAAGACGCTATTACCAACTTATGATGTATTTGATGAAAATAGATATTTTGAATCTGCAGACAGTTGGAAAGTAGTTCCTTTCAAAGGAAAAAAATTAGCCATCACAATTTGTGAAGATATCTGGAACTTAGGAGATAACCCATTGTATAGAATCTGTCCAATGGATCATTTAATGGAGCAGGCCCCAGATATCATGTTGAATTTAAGTGCATCTCCATTTGATTATACACATGACGAAGATAGAAAAGCAACGATCAAAGCCAATGTCTTAAAATATAAGATTCCTTTATTTTATTGCAATGCTGTAGGAAGTCAAACTGAAATTGTTTTCGACGGAGGTTCTTATGCTTTTGACAAAGATGCCAATTTATGTGGAGCGCTTCCCATGTTTGAATCAGACATGCAAATTTTTGAATGCAATGACGATGGTAGTATAAATGCACCTATTTTAGAACCAGCAGCAAGAGTGCCAAATAAAGAACTGAACCCATCTAAGTTGATGCCTGAATTAAATATCGATCAGGTATATAAAGCACTGGTATTAGGAATCAAAGACTATTTCAATAAAATGGGTTTTAAAAAAGCCATATTGGGTTCATCAGGTGGAATAGACTCTGCAGTTACATTAGCCATTGCTGTAGAAGCTTTAGGGAAAGAAAATGTATACGCTATTTTAATGCCATCACCCTATTCAACCAATCACTCTGTAGATGATGCGGTTCAATTAAGCAACAACTTACATAACCCTTATGATATTATTCCCATCAAAGATGTGTATGAATCTTTTTTAGGAACCTTAAAACCCATTTTCAAAGAGCTTCCTTTTTCATTAGCAGAAGAGAATATCCAAAGTAGATCCAGGGGAAATATCTTAATGGCAATCGCAAATAAATTAGGTTATGTATTGCTAAATACTTCAAATAAAAGTGAATTAGCCACAGGATATGGGACATTGTACGGTGATATGGCAGGAGGCTTAGGCGTGCTTGGAGATTGTTATAAAATGCAAGTGTATGCATTAGCGCATTACATCAATAGAGACAAAGAAATAATTCCTCAAAACATTATTGATAAAGCCCCTAGCGCAGAATTAAGACCTAATCAGAAAGACAGTGATAGTCTACCCGATTATGAGGTATTGGATCAGTTATTGTATCAATACATTGAAAAACGAATAGATCCAGCGGCTATCAAAGCACTTGGATTTGATCCTATTTTGGTAGATAAGACTTTAAAAATGGTGAATAATAACGAGTATAAAAGAAATCAGTTTTGTCCTATCATCAGGGTTTCACCTAAAGCATTTGGTGTTGGAAGAAGGGTTCCTATTGTAGGCAAATATTTAAGCTAATCGAATCATCCACTATACCATTGATCCTATTTCTACAATGAGTCTTCTTCAAAGACTCATTTTTATTTACATTTATAGCATGAAAAAAATAATCTTTCTGCTTGGGCTTACTTTGTTTTGTGGTCATATGAATGCGCAATCACCTGTAAGCATTTTACCAGGCGCCTACCAAATGGAACAATACCTGCCTCTTTTACAAAATAAAAGAGTAGCCATATTCACCAATCATACGGCTATGCTAGGAAAAATTCATTTAATTGATACATTAGTAAAAAGAGGTGTTCATATACAAAAACTATTCACGCCAGAACATGGATTGAGAGGAACTGCGGATGCAGGTGAAAAAACCACTGATGGCGTAGATCCAAAAACAGGTATTCAAATTGTTTCTTTATATGGAAAGAAATATGGACCTAGTAACGAAGACTTACTAGATGTGGATGTGATGATCTTTGATATCCAAGACGTGGGAACAAGATTTTACACCTATATTTCGTCTTTACAATATTATATAGAAGCCGCTGCTGTCAATCAAAAAGAGTTGATCATTTTAGATCGTCCTAATCCCAATGGACATTATGTAGATGGTCCCATACTAGATAAAGCTTATAGTAGTTTTGTGGGCAAAATGACCATTCCTATTGTATATGGAATGACGATTGGTGAATATGGAAAAATGATAGTAGGAGAAGGTTGGATTCAAGGCCCAAAAGACTTTAAGGTGGTTGGTTGTAAGAATTATGATCATCAATCTATGTATACTTTTTCTATCGCACCCTCTCCCAACCTACCTAATATGAATTCTATTTATTGGTATCCCACCACCTGCTTGGTAGAAGGCACTGTATTGAGTGAAGGAAGAGGTACTGCGCATGCATTTGCCTATTTAGGTCACCCTTCTATACAAGGTAAAAGTTTTCAGTTTACTCCTGCACCAAGACAAGGTGCCATGAGTTCTAAATTGTATGGACAAGTTTGTTATGGATGGGATCTGAGCAATCAACAAGCACCCAAAAACCACATTGACCTTGCATTGATCAAAGAGATTTACGCAGCATTTCCTCAAAAAGATAGTTTTTTTCTTCAACCTAAATCTGGTCTAATAACAGATTTCTTTTTCAATAAACTAGCAGGTAATGCAAGCTTGATGGAACAACTAAAAGCAGATAAATCAATAGAAGAAATCAGGGCTAGCTGGCAACCAGGGCTTGTTGCATTTAAAAAGATTAGAAAAAAATATCTTCTTTACAAAGATTTTGAATAATTGAATACACAAAAAAGGCCCCGAAAATTCGGGGCCTTTTTATAATCCAATAGAATCTTAGTTTCCTATAATAGGTATAGCCAATTGATGTACTTTATCATTTAAAGCTTTAACGCTTTCTTTCTTAATCGTCTCATACTTCTTTAATTGCTCATCAACTTGTTGCTTTAACTCCAAGTAAGTTTCTTTTACTTGCTTGGTTGGAGCAACATATCCAGAAGCAGCAGATTCAAATACGCCTGCAATCTTATCATCTAAACGAATTGGGAAGTTCAATACATCCTGTCCACTTTTTGCTTTGGTTTGATGTAAAGCTTCTTCTAATTTAGTAAGAGATTCAATGACTGCCTTCGCACTCGCTTGAAAACTTGAATCCTTTGTTTTCTTCTGAACAGCAGCAATTTGTGATTTCATTTCTTTTGCTCCTTTTAATGTCTTCATAATTTCACTGAAACTACCAGCCACTTCTAATAAGAATTGTTCTTGTTCTTTTAAATCAGCGTTAGATACTTTGTAGTTTGGATCAGCAAGAATTTCAAAAGGATAAGAAACTACTTCTTTATCTATAGTTACTTTAGCGGTGTATTTACCTGGAGCAGCTAATACAGGACTAGTTGATCCATTCCATAAAATCAAACCAGCTTCTGGTTGTTCTATTTCTTTATGGTATAAATTCCATGCAAATTGATTGAAGCCTTGATCTGTTGATGGACCTTCTTTGTCTTTAGAACTATAGGTTCTGATTACTTTATTTTGGTCATCCAAAATGCTAATTTCAACTTTAGTACTGTCATTAGAATTTGCTAAATAGTATTTTACTACTGCACCTTTTAATGGATTTAAACCCACATTGGCAGGAACGCTTGCTGCAGCTCTTCTTCTTCTGCCGCCCATTTGTGGTGGCACTCTATAAGTGTTTGCTACAGGGAATACTTTATTGACAGTAGTTGCTTGAAACTGCTCTACTAAACTTAAATCATCAAATACATAAATACTTCTTCCTTGAGTTCCAACAATTAAATTATTGTCACGAACCAATAAATCAGTGATTGGTGTTACTGGTAAATTTAATTGGAAGGGCTCCCAAGATTTACCATCATTTACTGAAACATATAAACCATATTCAGTACCTGCAAATAACACACCTGCTTTTTTAGTACTTGCTACAATCGCTCTAGTGAAATGCATTGGGTTAATACCTGTGGTAATTTTTTCCCATGTTTCGCCATAGTCAGTTGTTTTATAGATATACGGAGCAAAATCGTCTAATTTATATCTAGTACCAGCAAAATATGCAGTTCCTTTTCTAAATGGATCTACTTCTACTCTATTCCACATCATCCAAGTAGGAGCATCTTTTGGTGTTACATTTTTCCAATGAGCGCCACCATCCTTACTTACGCTAATAATACCATCATCACTACCAGTCCATAATAAATCTTTTTCTAATGGAGATTCAGCAGCAGTGAAAATAGTACAATAGTATTCTACACTGGTGTTATCTTGAGTGATTGGACCACCTGAACTTTTTTGTTTTGCTTTATCATCTGTGGTTAAATCTGGAGAAAGCTTCGTCCAACTTGCACCTTCATTTTCAGTAGAGAATAAATGATTTCCCGCTGTATATAATTTTTTAGGATTATGCGGAGAGAAGAATATAGGGTGATTCCATTGGAAACGGTATTTCATCGCTTCAGCACCAGCACCCATTGGATTGTCTGGCCATACATTGATCACTCTGTTTTCACCTGTCTTATGATCATATCTTGTGATCAAACCACCATATGAACCTCCATATACAATATCTGAATTTGTAGGATCTGCAACAATATAGCCACTTTCACCTCCAGCAGTTACATCAAAATCTGCTTCACCAATAAAAGAACCATATGTGCTAGATTTAATTCTGAAAGCAGAGTTATCTTGTTGTGCACCAAGAATTCTATAAGGGAAACTATTATCTGTACTTAAACGATACACCTGCACTGTTGGCTGATTCATCATCGTACTCCAAGATTTCGCTCCATCTAAACTTACCTGAGCACCTCCGTCATCAGATACAACCATTCTCCTTGGATTTTTTGGATCAATCCATAAATCATGATGATCTCCATGAGGAGTAGGTAAAGATTTAAAGTTTCTACCGCCATCTGTAGACACCATAAAGTTTACGTTTGGACAGTACACTTTATTTTCATCCATTGGGTCAACAAAAACTTTAGTATAGTACCAAGCACGTTGACGAATATTGTTATCGCTACAAACTAATTCCCAAGATTTTCCAGCATCATCAGACATATATAAACCGCCGTCTTTGTTTTCAATCAAAGCATACAATTTATCTGTATTTGATTTAGCAATACCAATACCTACAATTCCCCAAACACCCTTAGGTAAACCTTTTGCAGCTTTCATATTTGTCCATGTTTCACCACCATCGGTACTCTTGTACATGCCAGATCCTTCACCACCGCTTTCTAAACTATACGGAGTTCTAATTAATTGCCATGTTCCAGCATACATTACATCTGGATTACTTGGATCAATGATCAAATCACTTGCTCCAGTTTGTGGATTCACATACAAAACTTTTTTCCAAGTTGCACCACCGTCTACACTTTTATATACACCTCTATTTTCATTAGGTCCAAATAAATGTCCCATCACAGCAGCCCAAACAATGTCTGGATTTTTAGGATGAACAATCATGCGAACAATATGACGACCTTCTTTTAAGCCAATATTTTTCCAAGTCTTTCCTTCATCGGTTGATTTCCATGCACCTTCTAATCCTTCACTCACATTACCACGCATAGTATTTTCTCCTTCGCCTACGTAAATAATAGATTCATTGGATGGAGCAATCGCAATAGAACCAATGGTTCCACCAAAATAGCCATCAGAAATATTTTTCCAATTAGCACCCGCGTCGTTGGTTTTCCAAACACCACCACCTGTAGAACCCATATAAAATGTATTAGACTCTGAGTAAGAACCAACAGCTGCAGCAGCTCTGCCACCTCTAAATGGACCTACCAATCTAAAATTTTGTGACTTGATTACAGGATCCTGTGTAATGCTTGCAACCTGCGGAGCAGTTACCGCTTTTTTCTTTTGTGCCATTACTGTAGTTCCATTTGCAGCAACTAACAATAAGACAATAGCAATCGTTTTTTTCATATACTTTGATTTAAACAAAATGAGTCTCCGAAGAGACTCATTTTTCTACTTATTTAATAACTTGTACTTCTTTAAATTTATTAATAGGTGTAGCTTCTACTAACTTTCTAAAGTCGGCCCAATCTTTTTCAAAGAAGGCATTTACTTTAGCAGCCACTCCATCAGCAGCAACAACTGCAGCAGCAATAGCAGCATTTTCTTGATCACCTGGAACGGTATTCTTACCCATAATCAACATACTAGCATTTCTAATAATGCCAATTGGAGTGATTACTGGAACAGTACCATAACCTTGTTTTTCTTGACGCTTACCCATCATATACTCTCTTAAGCCTTTTACTTTTTCAGTAATTACTTTATGTGTTTTATTTAAAGTATCAATGCCTTTATCTTTTTTATCCTTCCACTCTGCTTTTAATGCAGCTAAAACAGATTCAGCATCTTGAATCAAATCCAAGGCAGCATTGTATTTATCATTCACTGGTTGTAATTTTTCTAAAGCTGCATCTTGCGCTAATAACAATTCAGTTCTATTACTTAATCTTGGATCGTCTTTTACTTCTACCCAAACTGAGTCTGTATTTGCACCTGCCGTTACAACTAACTTATACTTACCAGCTATAACTTCTCTTCCGGTAAATTCTTTATCATCTTCATTGGAAGCTGGTCCAGCTTCTTCATCAAAGAATCTTCTTCCTCCGCCACCGCCAGTTTTTGGAGCACCAGCAGCACGCTTGCCTTTTTGTTCAAAGCCCCAATAGTTTCTATTCAATCCAGAATCTACTTTGAAAGTAAGATTACGAATGACTTGATCTTTCATATCCTTGATTTGTACTTTCACTTTCTTAGTACTATCTGCAATATTCACTGAAATAGGTAATCCTGTTGGTTTATTTGGCGCATCCCACATGCCCCAAGTACTCCACTCGTAAGGAGAATTTTTAATAGATAAATTGTGAATAGCATTTGGAACACTTACAAAGAATTTATTTTGCTCTCCTTTAGTAGCAGCTAATTTTCTTAAAGGTCTAATATCATCTAGCACCCATAAGCTTCTACCAAATGTTGCAATAGCTAAATCAGCTTCTCTATCTTGAATAGCAAAATCATAGGTAGATACTGAAGGATAACCGTTCTTCCATTGTTGGAAACTAGCACCGTTATCTAAACTCACATAAAAACCTTGCTCTGTACCTGCAAAAATTAAATTAGGCTCTACTGGATCTTGTAATACAGTTAATGCATAACCATTTACTTTTTTAGCATCAACGATATTTGTCCAAGTCTTTCCACCATCTGTTGTTCTAAAAATATAAGGAGCAAAATCACCTTGTCTATAATTATTTGCTACCACAAATGCTTCATTCGCATTAAAACTAGAAGTTCTAATTTGAGGAATCCATGCACCCTTTGGTAAACCGATAATATTAGCAGTTAAATCTGTCCATGTTGCACCTCCGTTAGAAGTCACCTGAACTTTACCATCATCTGTACCGATATAAATCAAATCTTTTTGAACAGCACTTGGTGCAATACAAATAATTGTACAATGATTTTCAGCACCAGTAATATCAATACTTAATCCACCATTATCTCTTTGGTCAATTTTAGCACTGTCATTGGTAGTTAAATCAGTAGAAATGATTTTCCATGATGCTCCTTTATTATTACTCTTATGTAAGAATTGAGAACCAAAATAAATGGTCTTCTTATCAAACGGATCTTGTGCAATAGCAGCATTCCAGTTAAAACGTAATAATGTTTTTGCATCTGGTGCTGGAGGCTTGATGAAAGAAGATTCACCTGTTTGTGTATTATATCTACCTACATTTCCACCTTGACTCATTGCATATACCCAATTAGCATCTTCTGCATCTGGCATTACATCAAAACCATCACCACCCCATAAATTATCCCAATCAAAGTTTCTTATACCACCTTGTACAGTTGTATAAGCAGGGCCTCTCCAAGAACCATTGTCTTGCATACCACCCATTACATGGTAAGGAATTTCGTTGTCAACATTGATATGATAAAATTGTCCTACTGGAATTTTCTCATCAAACATCCAAGTCTTTCCACCATCGCGTGTGATACCAATACCGCCATCATTTCCATCTACAATAAATTTATTGTCTGTTGGATGAATCCAAAATGCATGGTGATCTGGATGGATACCACTGTATGGAATAATGGTTTCAAAGCTCTTTCCACCATCGATACTTTTTTGAACCGTTTGGCTGATATACCATAAAGTATTTTCATTCAAAGGATCACATATAATATCTTGGAAGTAGAATGGACGATTGTCAACAATTGATTTTTGACCATTCACCATTTTCCATGAATAGCCTCCGTCATCACTTTTATATAAACCACTCTTAGCAGATTCTATTAAAGCATACACTCTATTAGGATTTGATCTGCTAATTGCAATACCTACTCTACCTAAATTACCTTCTGGTAAACCATGCTCTTTACCTAATTTGATAAAGTTTTTACCGCCATCGATCGTCATATACAATCCACTTCCCTTTCCACCACTTTCTAAATGATATGGATTTCTATAATGATGCCACATCGCAACAAATAATTTATTAGGATTCGTTGGATCCATGATCATATCACCAGGACCAGACGTGTCGTTGGTATATAAAATTTGATTCCAAGTTTCACCTCCATCAGTTGTTTTATAAACTCCTCTATTTTTACTTTGACCATAAGGATTACCAATCGCACCAGCATATACGGTGTTTGGATTCGTTGGATCAATAATTACACGATGGATATTTCTGGTTTGCTCTAAGCCAACGCGCTTCCAAGTTCTACCAGCATCTAAAGTTTTATACATTCCTTCTCCAATACTAATGGAGTTTCTTGGATTACCTTCTCCGGTTCCTACCCAAACTACACTTGGATTAGATTGTTGAATAGCTAAAGAACCAATATTCATAATGGGTTGGTCTTCAAATACAGGTGTCCAACTAACACCACTGTTATTTGTTTTCCAAACGCCACCGGATGCAGCACCAATCCAAATATTGTTTGGACTATTTACTTCTACATCAATAGTAGTAACACGACCACTCATAGAAGCAGGGCCAATATTTCTTGGCTTCCAGTTTTTAAAGGCTTTGTTAATGTCTACTTTCTCTACTGCTGTTACAGGAGTAGATGACTTTTTAGACTTTTGTGCATTGACTACTCCAGTATTCAAAAGGGAAGTCGCCAAAATGGTACCTAAAAGAATAATACGCATGTGCTGAGCTTATTTACTTATTAAAAAATAATGAGTGTCTAAGCTACTTAATTTTTGGTCAAAAAAATTGGAAAAATGACCAGCGACAAAGATTTATAATCTTTCGATGATTCCAGCTATGCCCTGACCCCCTCCAACACAGGCTGTTACAATACCATATTTCTTGTTCAATCTCTCTAAGTCATTGATTATCTGTACAGTTAGCTTAGAGCCAGTACAACCCAATGGGTGTCCAAGGGCAATGGCTCCACCATTAATATTCACTTTTTGAGGATCTAATTGCAATGCTCTAATCACTGCCAAAGACTGAGAAGCAAATGCTTCATTGAGTTCAAAAAGATCAATTTGATCCAAACGCATGCCCGCTTGCTTCAGCACCTTAGGTACTGCTTCCACTGGACCTATTCCCATAACTCTTGGATGTACCCCAGCACTCGCACAATTCACTAATCTACCAATAGGTTGTAAACCCAAAGATTTCATTAAAGACTCACTCATGACCATTACAAAACTTGCACCATCAGAAGTTTGAGAAGAATTACCCGCAGTAACAGATCCCTTCAATGCAAAAGCTGGTTTTAATTTAGCCAATGCTTCCATGGTAGTATCCGCTCTTACACCTTCATCGGTATCTACAATATAAGATCGAGTTGCTTTTTTATTTTTTTCGTTGATATAATTTTCTTGCACTTCAATTGGCAAAATTCCTTTTTTGAAATAGCCATTATCAATTGCGTGTTTTGCTTTTTGATGAGAAGACAATGCAAAGGCATCTTGATCTTCTCTACTAATCTTATATTCATTAGCAACTGCTTCTGCAGTTAAGCCCATGGATAAATAATAATCAGGGTCTTGTTCTGCTATAGAGTAGGCAGGCACTGTCTTCCAGCCTGCTGTAGGTACCATGCTCATTGATTCTGTTCCACCAGCAATGATACAATCTGCCATGCCAGTTCTAATTTTCGCAGTGGCCATCGCAATACTTTCTAAACCACTTGCACAATATCTATTGATGGTAATTCCTGGCACTTCAATTCCTAATGCTTTTGCAGAAATCATTCTTCCAAATTGTAAACCTTGTTCCGCTTCTGGCACCGCGTTTCCTACAATCACATCATCTACTAATTTGTGATCTAACATGGGAACTGTTTTCATCAAACCTTTAATCACTTCAATAGCTAATTCATCAGAACGCATAAATCTAAATCCACCTTTTTTACTTTTTGTAATGGCAGTTCTAAAACCGGCTACGATATAAGCTTCTTGCATAAAATAGTTTTTAATAATCACTCAATTCTGGCCTAAAAGTAGTCATTTTTTCAAAAGGTTGTTTATGCAACTAAATATTTCATTGTAAATTTGAGGCATGATTTATCCTCTTGTCAAGAATACCTTGTTTTTATTCCCCCCTGAAACAGCGCATCGCATTTCTATGAACGGCCTGCATGCGGCTTCAAGCCTACCTTTTCTTAAACATTGGATAGCGCATCAATTTCAGTATCCATCCACTCGATTGAAAAAAACAATCATGGGTTTGGAATTCCCCAATCCGGTTGGTTTGGGAGCGGGTTTTGACAAAAACGCAGAACATTTAGATGTATTGGCACTGTTGGGATTTGGATTTATAGAAATCGGAACAGTTACTCCCCTTGCGCAAGCAGGTAATCCAGCTCCAAGATTATTTAGATTACCCGATCAAAAAGCCTTGATCAATAGAATGGGTTTTAACAACGATGGTGTAGAAAAAATTGCTGCTAGATTAAAAGACAGAAAATCAAAAGAACACGCTCCTTTAATTATTGGTGGAAACATAGGTAAAAATAAGGTTACCGAAAATGAAGATGCTTGGAAAGATTATTGCATCAATTTTAAAGGACTAGAAGAAGTAGTAGATTATTTTGTGGTGAATGTAAGTTCTCCCAACACGCCAGGACTTAGAGCATTGCAAGAAAAAGAAGCATTAAGAAAAATATTTGCTGAATTACAAGGTTTAAATAAAAATAATAAACCCATTTTATTGAAGATTGCGCCAGATTTGGAACTAAGTGCATTGGATGATATTATTGCTTTAACACAGGAAGTTAAAATAGATGGCTTGGTATCAAGCAACACCACATTAGACAGAAGCTTATTGAATCAAGCCAATCAAATAAAGGCCGAAAAAATAGGTGCAGGTGGATTAAGTGGCCAACCACTTTTACATAAATCCAATGAAGTACTTCGTTATTTATACAAAGGCATTAACGGTCGCATACCCATTATAGCAAGTGGTGGTATATTAACGGGCGCTGATGCACAATCAAAAATAAATGCAGGTGCAGACTTAGTACAGGTTTGGTCTGGATTTATTTATGAAGGACCAAGCATGGTAAAAAAAATCTGCCAAGCTTTATAATTACACCTCACAAAGTTGATCACATGATTCAAATACAGTCTTTTTGCTTTAATGCTTTTCAAGAAAATACCTACATTTTATACAACGAGCAAAAAGAAGCCATCATCATCGACCCTGGAATGTATACCAGAGTGGAATACAAGCAATTCACCAATTTTATTGAAGACAATCAATTAAAGCCAACACTTTTATTAAATACCCATTGTCATTTAGATCATGTTTTTGGTAATAATTTTGTAAGCGAAACCTATCAATTAGCAGCCCATTTTCATGCCAACGAACAAGTGGTGATTGATCGGCTTCCAGAAGCAAGCGCTAAATGGGGTGTGGTTACAGAAGCGTATAAAGGACCGGTAAAATATTTGCAACAAAATGAAATCATTCAATTAGGAAAAGATCAATTTATATGCTTGTATACTCCGGGACATTCACCCGGCAGTCTTTGCTTTTATCATGAACAGCAAAACTTTATTATTGGGGGCGATCTGGTATTTATGGATGGCGTGGGCAGAACTGATTTACCCGGATGCAACCCTTCAGACCTCATTCAAAGTATTCGAAAAGAAATCATTCCTTTAAAGGATGATTTGGTCATATATTCAGGCCATGGTCCTGCAACAAGTTTAGGTAGAGAAAAGCTTCACAATCCCTATATCCAACATATTCTTAAGAGCATGACGAGTTAACAATTTAATAATATAAGACATGGTATTAATTCTGTTTTATATAGATTAAATTTGTAGCATCATGGAAGGCAACCCTATCAAAATATTAATTGCAGATGACGAGCCAGATATCGTTGAAATAATTAGTTTTCATTTAGAGAAAGCAGGTTATATAGTAGCATCAGCGAAAGATGGTAGCGAAGCCATAGAGAAAGCAAAGCAATTTCAACCTGACTGTATCATCTTAGATATCATGATGCCAAAAAGAAACGGCTTTGAAGTTTGCGAATATTTAAGATCCAATAAAGAATTTGACAATACTTTCATTGTTTTACTAACTGCTTTAAACGACGAAGCTTCTCATATCAAAGGTCTAGAATTAGGAGGAGACGATTTTGTGAACAAACCCATTAGTCCTAAAGTATTGGTAAGTAGAATTAATGCATTATACAGAAGAATTCAACCAGTATCTTCCGAAAAGAAAATTATTCAGGTAAAAGATTTAATCATTGATGCTACACAATATAAAACATCCATCAACTCTAAAATTTTTGTTTTAGCAAAGAAAGAGTTTGAATTATTGTACTTATTGGCAGCTCAGCCTGGCAGAGTATTTCTTAGAAATGAGATTTTATCACAAGTATGGGGCAATGATGTCATAGTGGGTGACAGAACCATTGATGTGCATGTAAGAAAAATCAGGGTCAAGTTAGGTGTTGACCTTATCACTACTGTAAAAGGCGTGGGTTATAAGTTCGATTACTAGTTAGCGACAACAGTTATTGATGATAATTTTCTACCTTCGCTGTAGCCATTAAGGCAAATTCCAAATGTTCAAAGACAAAAATTTATCACCCAAACAATTGGCTGCATTAACTGCTTTGCTGCTGTCTAGCCTTATTGCTTTAAGTGTTTTTGTTTGGTTCCAAGATTGGAAGGTTTTATTAGCCTATTTTATTGCTTGTTTTATAGCCATCTATTTAATCCTGGATCGTATTTTGGATTTCTTTATTTATAGAAAAATAAAATTGATCTACAAACTGATTTCACAAACCAAAGCAACCAAAAGAGAAGAAGCTTATCAAAAATATATTCTTCCTAAAAAAGGTATTGACGAAGTAAGAGAGGATGTTGAAGAATGGGCTGAACAAAAATTTGAGGAGATCAAAAAATTACAATCCAACGAGGAATTCAGAAAAGAGTTTTTACAAAATCTATCTCACGAAATTAAAACACCTATTTTTTCTATACAGGGTTATTTAGAAATTTTAGCAGATGGTGCTGTAGAGGATAGTACGGCTGCGATGAAATATATTGGCAAATCACAGGCCAATGTGCAGAGATTGGTGCAATTAGTAAATGATATTGATATCATCACCAATTTAGAGATTAATAAAGAACCATTATTAAAACAACAATTTATCATTCAAGATACAATCAAGGATGTTGAAAATAACTTAAGTTTTAAATTGGATAAAAAAGCAATTCAATTCAGTTTTAAAAAAGGTTGCGAAACCCCTATTCAAGTATTTGCTGATAAAAATAAAATTTACCAGGTACTTTCTAATATTATCACCAATGCAATTAAATATGGAAAGCAAGAGGGTGAGATAACTGCCAGCATATATGTTTTGGAAGATGAAAAAGTATTGATTGAGATCAGCGACAATGGAATAGGCATTGCAGAAGAACATATACCAAGACTGTTTGAACGTTTTTACAGAACAGATGACGCTAGAAGTAGAGATGTAGGTGGTGCTGGTTTAGGCTTGGCAATTTGCAAACATATTATTGAAGCTCACGGTGAAAGCATTCAAGTAAGAAGTAAGATCAATGTGGGTACCACCGTTGGATTTACACTGCCTTACAAAGGCTAGTATCCTATTTTTTTCGTTTCTTTGTATTCTAAATTTTTCTAATGCAAACTATATTAGTTACTGGAGGTTGTGGTTATATTGGAGCACATACTATTGTGGATTTAATCGAGAACGGATTCAATGTTATTTCGGTAGATAACCTTTCTAGAGCAAGTGATCAATCTATAGTAGGCATAGAAAAAATCACTGGTAAAAAAATCAAAAACTACAAAGTAGACTTAACAGATAAAGTTGCTACTGAAAATATTTTTATTGAAAATCCAGGCATTACTGGCATCATACATTTTGCAGCATACAAAGCAGTGGGCGAATCGGTTGAATTACCCTTAGACTATTATGAAAATAATTTATTCTCATTAGTGCATTTATTACAAATGTCTGTAAAGTATCACGCAAAGCATTTTATCTTCTCTTCTTCTTGTACAGTATATGGCAATCCTGATACTACAAGAGTTACAGAAGCAACTCCTTTACAAACAGCCGCATCACCATATGGCGCCACTAAACAAATGGGGGAAGTGATTGTTAAAGATGCTGCACATACCTACCCTATTTCAGCCATTTTATTGAGATACTTTAATCCAGTAGGTGCGCACCCAAGCACTGCTATTGGTGAATTGCCTATTGGTCGCCCGCAAAATTTAGTACCAGCCATTACCCAAACAGCCATTGGCAAATTACCAAAGATGCAAGTACATGGAACAGATTATGATACTAGAGATGGTTCATGTATTAGAGACTATATTCATGTTTGCGATATTGCACATGCACATACTTTAGCATTACAATATTCTATCAAAAAGAATCAAGAAAAATCTTGCGAAGTTTTCAATTTAGGTACCGGCAATGGCATTACTGTTTTAGAAGCTATCCAAGCTTTTGAAAAAGTAAGTGGCGTAAAATTAAATTATGAGATTGGCCCAAGAAGAGCTGGCGATATTGTTGCGATTTATGCCAATAATGACAAAGCTGTGAAAGAATTAGGCTGGAATTGTAAATATGGATTAGATGAAATGATGTTGACCGCATGGCAATGGGAACAAAGCCTTGCAAAGTAATTTGAAGCAATTAGTTTTGTACCAACATTTTTTCTGCGTTCTCTGCCATTTGAAGCGCTTCAATAAACTCATCTATATCTCCATTGACAACGGCATCTAAATTATATGAAGTTACATTCACTCTATGGTCTGTAACCCTTCCCTGTGGCCAGTTATAGGTTCTAATTTTTGCACTTCTGTCTCCCGTACTCACTAAAGTTTTTCTGTGTTTAGAAATTTCGTCTTCTTGTTTACGTACCTGTTCTTCAAATAAACGCGTACGCAACATGGTCATGGCTTTTTCTCTATTTCCTAATTGAGATCTTTCTGTTTGACATATCACTACTGTGCCAGTAGGTATATGCGTCAACATTACTTTGGTTTCCACTTTATTTACGTTCTGACCACCCGCACCTCCACTTCGTGCAGTTTCCATTTTTACATCTGCAGGATTTAATACAAAATCTACCTCCTCCGCTTCAGGCATAACTGCCACAGTTGCAGCAGAGGTATGTACCCTTCCCTGTGTCTCCGTACTTGGAACTCTTTGAACACGATGTACCCCTGATTCAAATTTTAAAGTTCCATATACATCTTCCCCACTCACTTCTAAAATTACTTCCTTATAACCGCCTACTGTTCCTTCACTTTCACTCGCAACTGCTACTTTCCAACCTTTCTTTTGACAATATCTTGTATACATTGTCAATAAATCACCCACAAATAAACTTGCTTCATCACCACCCGTTCCTGCTCTCAATTCAATAATCGCATTCTTATCATCCTGAGGATCTTTTGGAATCAATAATTTAGTCAACTCTTTTTCTAAATGATCTTTCTCCGTTTCTAGTTCTGGTAATTCCATTTTTGCTAGCTCACGCATGTCTGCATCATCACCATTCAAACTATCTTTAGCAAATTGATAGTCGGCCAAAACCTTCACATATCTCAAATAAGGTTGTACAATTTTTTCCAAGGAACGATATTCCTTGCTCATTTTACCAAACTCGGCTTGGTTATTAATAATTTCTGGATTGGTCAAAGCCACCCCTACTTGGTCAAATCTAGCTTTTATGGCTTCTAATTTATCTAACATAGTCGTTTTTCTGTGCGCAAAAATAGTTATTTTAGTTGTCAATTAAAACAATCCCTTCTTATGAAAATTTTAGTGCCCGTTTTTATGGCCCTTTCTATTGGCGCTCAGGCGCAATCTATACATTTTAAATCGGTGGTGGTAGACACGCACAATGATGCAGTTACAGCATGTATAGAGAAGAAAGTTAGTTTAGATCAAGATTTGAGAGGGATCAATCATTCAGATTTAAAAAGATTCAAAGAAGGTGGCTTGGATTACCAATTATTCTCTATTTGGTGCGATGGTGACAAAAAGAACCCCTATGCTTGGGCCATGAGAGAAATGGATACACTCGATGCAGTAGCAGCAAGAAATCCAGATAAAATGGTGGTTGCTAAAAATTGGGCCCAAATTCAAAAAGCATTGAAAGAAGGAAAATTAGTTGCACAATATGGTGTAGAAGGTGGACATATGATTGAAGATGATATCAATAAACTTGATACATTTTATAAAAGAGGTGTAAGATATATGACATTGACATGGAACAATTCCCCTAGTTGGGCCAGCTCTCATACAGATGAAAAAAATGCTAAATACGCAGGACCAAGAGGATTAACCTCTTTTGGAAAACAAATCATTCAAAGAATGAATCAATTGGGAATGATCGTAGATATCTCACATGTAGGCGAAGCTACTTTTTGGGACGCTATTAAAACAACTACCAAACCTGTCATTGCATCACATAGCAATGCATATACTATTTGTCCGGTGACAAGAAATTTAAAAGATGATCAAATCAAAGCAGTAGGTAAAAATGGTGGCGTCATTCATTTAAATTTCTTCTCTGCATTTGTTGATAGTACATTCCAAGCGAAAAACATGGCTTTTAGAAGAAAACACAAAACTGAGTTAGACGCTTTATTGGCAACAGGTATTCAACAGGAATATGCACAATCAACTTTAGCTGAAAAATACAAAGAAGAAACGGATGCAAACAAACCAGATATAGAAGCATTGATGAAACACTTAGATCATATTGTAAAACTGATTGGTGTGGATCATGTTGGATTAGGATCTGATTTTGATGGAATAGATTCTGCCCCTAAACAATTAAAGACCGTAGTAGATTATCCAGAATTCACCAAAGCCTTAATTAAAAGAGGTTATTCAGATACAGATATTGAAAAAATCTTAGGGGGGAATTTCTTGAGAGTCTATCGTATAAATAATCCTAATTAA
>JAFMEV010000095.1 GCA_017856545.1 Chitinophagaceae bacterium | reverse complement strand
ATACTCGGTCCTTTGGTAAGAAAACTTTAAAGATTGAATTGAAGTCCATACATTGGTTTTTAATTGGTTTTTTAAATGCATAGCAAATTTCCCCCTTTAACAACAATTAAAAGGGTCCCAATATTACCAAATTGTTAAGAAATGAATTATTCTTAAATAATTGATTTACAATGAATTGTAAAATTCAACAAGCTTTTTAAGCTGTTCCTCGTTTTTGAAATTTAACTTATTAGTGCGGATGTACTGATTGATGGCTTCTTTTTGATTTGCCATAGTACTTAAAAAGAAATCCGAGTCTTTTTTAACTCGCTTTAAGGACCCTTCGTTTAAAACATATAGATTTTCTCTTTGAGCAAACTCTTTAGATTTTTCACCAGATAATTCATTTAATCGCTCTTCTATATTTTTATTAATAGATTTTAATAAACTGATTTTGCCATTTACCAATACCTGATAAAAATGAATAGCGCTTTGATTGTCTATCGGAGAAAATCCTGTCTGGAAAATATTTGCATTCACGCCATCTTTAGTAGTATCATTGAACAAAATACTAGTAACCATACCTTTTCCAATATATCCTTGTTCGCCATTTGAGGCAATAAAATTCACTTCATGTTCCACTAAATTTAATCTGGCTTGAACATTATTATAGGTTCTGCCATCTTTTAATATAATGGTGGCAAATTTAAAATTGGGATATAAATAAGCAGAGCCACTTACATCGGCATACTTGTTTTCAAAAGCTCTTCCATTGACATCACTCAAAAAAATTTGTTGGCCCCATTTGCTTGTAGTAGAAATATTATTGGCTTGGGAATAAAGAGAAGAAGATGCTATAGTTAAGCATATTAACAATGCGATAAGACGGTTTTTCATATGAATGCATTTATACCTAAAGATAAGTCCCCTAAAACAAAACAAGACCCAATTGGGTCTTGTTTTTATAAATCTTCGCTATTTAACTACTTCTTAGGATTTGTAGTTGGTGCAGATCCTGGAGCAGCAGGGTTATATGCTAACTCATTATCTGGAACATCCCAATAGTCTAAATAACCATAAACAATCTTTGCTTTTGTATTTACAGCGCCAGTAAATGATATAACCACAGCATTGTCTCTACCTTTAGCTGGATTAATCACATCCCAACGACGAGCATCATAGAAAGATAAACCTTTGAATGCCAAAGCAATTCTTCTTTCAGATCTTAATTCTTCATATGCAGCAGCTTGAGACAAACCAGATGCAATTGCAGTTAAGCCAGCACCTTGGTATGTTCTAACAGCATCAATAGCTTTAACACCATCGTCTGTTTTTCCAGTCATGATTAAAGCCTCTGCTTTCATTAATTCATTCTCTTCATATGTTGCAGCTAATGTAATTTCATTTGCACCAGCAGCTTGATTTGAATAAGTAATTACGCCAGATAAACCATTACCACCATTCTTTAATGTGTAACGAGTATTAAATGCATTACCACGGTCAGTATTAAATAAACCTACAGAAGCTAATGTTAATACGTTATTATCAAAACGCTTATCACCTTTTCTGAATTCTTGAATCCAACGCTCACTTACTTTATAAGTGTTTGTAGAACCAGTAGCAGCGTTTTGAGATGCCTTATCAGCAACACTGATACCTGTACCCAAGAAATCTCCATTTGCATCAGAACGTCCAGTGAAGATCTTATCCGTTGCTCTTACACCGTTAGTTGTTAAAGCTAAGATAGAAGCCCACTTTTCTGATGACATTTCATCTTTCAAAGTGTTTACTAAAATATTACGTGCTTTCATGGTATTGATAGCGCGATTCCACTCTGCAGTTGAGATTACACCACCTTTACCAATTTGAACGTAGTTAGGAATAACTCTAGTCATGATTGAATTGTAAGTAGCCACATCTGTTACGCCAGATAAAGCACTAACACACTTATCATAATTAGCATTAGATTCAGCAATGATAGCTTCTTTTGTTACATAGTTGCCATTGGTTTTTGCAGCAGCAGTAGTTTCGTTTTGAATAATACCTGCATAATACATTGAACCAATTTGACCATAAGCAAAACCTTTCCACCAATATGCCCAAGCTTGTAATGTTGCTTTTTTAGTTGCGGCATTCGCACCTGAGAATTGGATTTTATTAGAAATATCTAAAATGGTATTTGCTGCAGTAATCATATTGTATGAATATGCCCATTGATAGAAAGTAGTATTACTACCACCTTGTGCATTTGCATTTGCAGCACGACACAATTCATATTGTGTTTTTGGATTAGATGGGTTTAAAACCACAGTTCCATTATCCAATGTAACTGAGTTAGGACAACCAATCTGATTCATGAAAGCATTCGCTGCTTCAGCACCAATGATATCTCCCATTAGTTCTTGGAAACCCATTGTACCTGGCCAATATCTTCCATAAACCCCATCGGAATACTTTAAATCAAAAAAACCATTTCTGTAAATTCCTCCTTGAGCAAATGAAATCACACCGGCTTCATTTTGTGCACTCTCTGGAGTAGGAGCGTTGGTATTAGAAATATCAAGGTCTTTCTTACAAGCTGTTAAGCTTAAAGCAATTCCTAATATCCCTACCAAAATCTTATTATTGTTCATATCTGATAATTTTTTTTGTTAAGGTTTAAAATCCAACATTCAAACCAATTGTATATTGTTTAGTGTTAGGAATGGTATTGTGATCTAAACCACGGTCAAATGCCGAGTTAGTAGAGAAGTTAACTTCAGGATCCATACCAGAATACGGAGTGAAAGTAACTAAGTTACGTCCTGATAATACTAATTGTAAACGAGTGAATGCTTTTACTTTAGCAAACTTGTTTAAATCAATACCTACTGAAATATTTCTTAATCTAACAAAACTTGCATCTTCGTAGAAGTAGTTCTTAGTTCCATTTGCAGCACCACCAGCATATATACTTCTATAGAAAGCAGTATAAGCAAAACTTTGTCCTGCAATCAACACTGGCTTGTCATAATCAGAGTGAATACCATCACGATACATCCATTGTTTTGTTTGGTTGTATAAATGTGCACCCGCGATCCAATCCCATTGCATATTGAATGTGATAAAGTTCTTGTAGTTTAAGTTGTTGATGAAACTCATATTGAACTTAGGGTTTGGATCTCCAAAGCTATATTGACCAGGCAATGCAATAGATTGTCTAGTAGCTTTGTTTACAACCCACTTACGACCAACTGCCTCTACTACATCGTATAAACCTTCTTGTGCAGCAGGGATCATTCTTTGTCCAGTTACTGGGTTAAGCTCATCTAATGATTGCATCATTTTAAATCCAAAGAATTGTCCTATCTTATATCCTTGTTGTAATGTAATACCCACACTACCAGCTGCTGAAGTTAAAACAACAGGAGGCCCTTTTACATAAGTGATTTCAGAAGTTTGTTGAGAATAGTTGGTAATGAAATCCCAAGTTAAATCTTTACCAGAATATACATTCAAGTTTAAAGAGGCTTGTAGACCATTAGATCCTAAACCGAAAGAGTTATCCAATGTACCACCCACACCAGCAGATGCTGGAGCGTCAACACTATAAATAGCGTTATCTGTTACTCTCTTCCATAATGTTGCAGAAATATTCGCTGTTCTCAACCATGCACCATTCAATAAATTCAATCCTAAATCAAAACCGTATTCAGTTTCTTTAGATAACTCCACATTTAAGTTTGGATTAGGTGTAGTGATTGGAGAAACGAAAACACTATTAGAACCTAAGTTTCTTGCATTCAAAATAGGGAAACGTTGGAAAGCGCCTGGTTGAATACCCGCCTCACCATAAGCTGCTCTTAACTTAAATTCGTTAACAACATTTTCAAGTTTCAATTTTTGGAATGGCTTCAACTTATGTACTGCTAAAAATGCATCACCTCTTGGGAATGTTTGAGCAGTTGCACCAGAACCGAATGCAGAAGAAAAGTCACTTCTTACACCCACAGAGATACCAGCCCAATCAGACCAATCAAATCTTTGGTTAGCCAAAATACCATAAGTTACAAATGGCTCAACATAATCAGAGATTACTTTATATACTCCCGCTTGAGACGCATTCCATGGTGTATAACCAGGAGCATCAAAACCATAAGCAGCAAATTCTTTGAACTTACTCTTACGATAATCAAATGCAGCAGTAGTAGAAGTTTTTAAAGGAATATTGATATTAAAATCTTTTTCGAAGTCTGTTCTAAAAGAAGCAGTTCCAATAAAGTTTTGGAAAGTAGTTCTTTGAACATAGTTATCAATCTCACCCGTTGTTGTTGCAGAAGCATTTGGGTTGAAGTTACCAGTAAATCTGTTTTGTAAAACAGCACCAGCATTGTTTGATTGATCTTCATATCTATAAGTAATATTGTTGTTAGAATAGTTCAATGCATATTTAGCATCCAATTCTAAGAACTTTGGCAACTTATAGTTTAAATTAAAGTTTTGAATCACATCCACTTTCTCAATTAAAGAATTAGAATATTGAGTTTGGAAAAATGGATTAAAATGGTTAACGCCCGCAGCAGCACCAAAGAATGGAGCATAGTTGCCATCTAAATCTTTTTGACTTAAATTAGCAAATGGACGAGCATTGTTTATACTAAACATAATACCACGACCAGTTTGGTCAAACAAAGTATTTTTTGTGTAGATCAATTGTGTAGTTGTAGTGAACTTTAAACCCTTCGCTAATTCAATTCCAATTTTAGAAGTTAAGTTAGAACGTTGGAAGTCACCGTTATTGATGAAGTTAGAATTTTGCTTGTTCGTAGAAGCAGAAAATAAATAATCAATTTTTTGACCCGCTCCAGAAACAGTCAATGATGTATTGGTTGCATAACCTGGTTGTAAGAACATTTTGTAATGATCATAATACTTCAAGTTAGCATCATATGGTTTATTTTGAATACTGGTAACACCTAATGAGTTGTATTGAACGTCACCATTGTATACCATGGTAGCTGGATCCAATCTCATAATTGCGTTAGAACCAGTTAATACATTATTTTGAGCGTCTGTACCAAATGCATGGTATCTTGCTTTTGATAATCCACCAATATTTAATAATTCATTATAAGTAGAACTAGTGCTTAATTCAATCACTGCTTTACCTTGTCTACCTTTTTTAGTAAATAATTGGATTACACCATTCGCACCTTGCGCACCATATAAAGAAGCAGCAGCAGCACCTTGTACTACCTCCACTCTTTCAATAATGTTTACGTCAATAGATTGTAAGCTTGTAGCACGTGCTTCAATACCATCAATCAAAATCATTGGAGAAGTTCCCCCTTGTACTGTATTGATACCACGTAATAAAATTTGTAAAGGACGACCTGGAGAACCGTTTGTACTAGCAATTTGCGCACCAGCAACTTGACCAACTAATTGTTGACCAACATCACCAGTAGACACTTTCACTTGATTAGCTAAGTTCACAGATTCAACTGCCACACCTAATTTTTTCTTAGAAGTTGCAGCGCCCACACCAGTTACAACTACTTCTTGTAATGCTTTCACATCAGAAGTTAATTTAACAGTTAGATTTGCACTTGCTGCTACTTCTGCATTATCATAACCTAAAGCTGAAACAACTAATGTTGCTCCCTTCTTTACTGAAATGCTAAAAGTACCATCAGCACCTGCACTTACACCTTTCTTAGAGGCTTTGTCAAGTACACTTGCTCCGGCAACAGGGGCATTTTTCTCATCGATAACCTTTCCGGTTACTGTAACTGTTTGTGAAAAGCCGACCATAATGGTCATTAAAAAAGCACAAACACTCACAAGGATTTTTTTACTCATGTTTTGTTGTTTTGTAATTATATTTTTTACTTGTAAACTAAAAAACTTGTAATCTGATACTAGAATTAGTATCTATTACAAGCTTTCGAGATGTCAAATATATTCGAAAATTGACTACAAATGCTTAGAAAAGGGCAGTTTTTTTAGTATTTCCTTAACATTTCTATTTTCAATACATTATTATATAGATACATTGAGTCATGAAAAAAGTCATATTTTATTATAATTAACTGAAATTCAATGTTTTATACTTACTTGGTGTCAAAAAAGGAACACGAGCTGGCCTTTTGATCTTATTTAACTAAAATGAATCATGAAAAATGGATAAATTGGTCTAAGATTAACGAATAAACCCAATTTATATGAAAAAGACGTTTTTGCTAACTGCAATGATCCTATTTACAGGAATGATTACCCTAAATGCTCAATCTCATGGAGCGGATACTGCTTATCCGACCAAGGTTTTAGGAAGATG
>JAFMEV010000094.1 GCA_017856545.1 Chitinophagaceae bacterium | reverse complement strand
AGATTTTTTCTGCTTTTCTCAAATCCGTTCCTTCTGGTGCAATGATCAAATTTTCTTTGGTCATTACTTCGCTCACTTTTCTTTTACGGTCTGTTTCAAATCTTAAATCTCTATTGGTTAAGATACCTACTAATTTATTGCCTTTGTCTACAATAGGAATTCCACCAATTTTATTTTCTTTCATTAGGTTTAATGCATCTCCAATAGTGGCATTTACTTCTAATGTGATAGGATCCACAATCATTCCACTCTCACTTCTTTTTACTTTACGCACTTGTTCTGCTTGGCGTTCGATACTCATGTTCTTGTGCAAAATACCAATACCACCTTCACGTGCTAGTGCAATTGCTAAACTTGCTTCTGTAACAGTATCCATTGCAGAAGATAAAATAGGAACATGTAATTTGATATTCTTGGTAAGCTGTGCGTGAATATTCACATCTGAAGGTAGAATTTCAGAGAAAGCTGGCATTAACAATACATCGTCGAAAGTTAAGCCTTGACCAAAAATGCGGGAGTTGTTGGTAGAATTTCTTGTTGCCATAGGCAAAGATAGGGTTTTTAGTCAATTTTTCTGGCATATTGGTTGCCAGCCTGTCTTTCAATGGCTCCATCTAATTCTAAATCAAGCAGTTTTGCGGCCAATTGTGCCGACTCCATACTAAAATGTTCATGTATAAATGCTTCTTGAACGGGACTATGAATATCAATAAATTCGATGATCTGTTGGGAAATGGGGTCCCAATTAAAGCTTCTTTGTTGGTTTTGTTTTCGAATCTTGGGCTTTTCTGGAATGGGCCATTGCATCGCTTCTAAAAAATGAATGGGGTCATGGTAAATACTAGCCATATTGTTTTTTATAAGTGCAAGACATCCTCTGCTTTTTGGATCATAAATTTTTCCAGGTGCTGCAAAAACTTCTCTATTATATTTAAACGCAAGTCCTGCAGTAATCATACTACCTCCTTTGGTATCAGTTTCAACAACAATAGTGGCATCTGATAAACCAGCAACAATTCTATTTCTTTTTGGAAAGTGAAAATGTAATGGAGAGGTCTTACTAGTGAACTCTGTAAAAAGTCCTCCTTGTTCTAAGATACTAATGGCGAGTTGACGATTTTGTGTGGGATAGATCATATCTAAACCATGACCCAGTACTGCCCAGGTAGGTAATGTATATTCTAGTGCTGTTTTATGTGCAATGGTATCAATTCCTAATGCTAATCCACTGATGATACCGATAGGCAAGTGTTTTATCCCTTCTATTAAATCTTTAATGATTGCAAAAGATTGCCTTGTGTGTGCTCTCGTGCCTACAATACTTATTAAATAGGGTAGATGAATATTTCCTTTGCCTTTATGGTAAAGTAAAAGGGGCGCATCATCAATATGAATTAATTTTTCAGGGTAATCTTTATCAAGGATAGAAATAGATTGTATAGCATGTTTTGAAATAAAGTCGATTTCTCTTTTTGCTATTTCTAAAGGCCAGTAGATATGATGTAATTCTTGCTTGGATTTACAATACTCAAAAACTTGTTGAGCGCTTCCTAAATGGATGAATATGTTCTTCTTGTCTATTTCACTAATACCTTTCAATTTTGTAAAAGCAATGAGGTAGATCAATTCGTTTATTGAGTTTTGTGTTTCCATTGTACAAAACTCTTATCTAAATCAAATTCAATGATGCGTATAAATACTTTAAAAAATAATACGGAAACTGGTTCTTCTATTGAGTGCTCTTCCTGCTTCAGTATTGTTTGAAGCGATTGGTACTTTGTCGCCAAATCCAATGGTGCTAATTCTATTGGCTTCTACTTGATGATTGATTAACCATTGTTTAATAGCTTCCGCTCTTTTGGAAGAGAGCAATAAATTTTGTGTTACATTACCTGTATTGTCTGTATGTCCTTCAATAATAATGGTAGCTTTTTTATTGAGTATTAAAAATTTGGCAACACTATCTAATTCGTTTCCAACAAACTTGATTTGATCAGAATTAACTTCAAATAAAACTGCATTGAAATTTTTTGTTTGATTCACTACAACTGCAAAATCAGTTGTATCTTCTTTCATAAATCCTCTGGTGCTTTCGGCTAATACTACTTTATAAATATCTAAACCGCCCCTGGTATCTGCTCTATCACTTGCCATAAATGCATCCTGTCCATTGCTTGTAACACTAATACTACCTTCATTATCAAAAGTATTGATTGGATAACCAAGATTGATAGGCTTGGACCATTCACCATTTTTATTTTTTCTACTTACAAAAACATCAGATCCTCCAAATCCAGGCCAACCACTTGATGCAAAATACAATGTTTGATTGTCTGCATGAATAAATGGAGCTTGTTCGTCTGCTGCAGTATTAATATTAGGACCCAAATTTTCTGCTTCCTCCCAATAACCTTTTTCATTTTTATAACTCACATAAATATCAATACCCCCATATCCATCTGGACTATTGCTGCAAAAATACAATGCATTGCCATCTGGACTAATGCTAGGCGCACTCTCCCAAAAATCAGTATTGATATTTCTGCCTAAATTTTTTGGACTACTCCATCCACTATCTGTGGCAACCACTTTATAAATATCATACCTACCATAACCCATACCTGGAAAGTCTGCTGCAAAATATAAGGTTTGTTGATCCTTGCTTACACTAGCGCTTCCTTTTTTAGCACTGCTATTTAAAGCATCTTTCATTAATTGTGCTTTGGTAAATCCGTCTTTGTTTAAATAGCTCACATAAAAATCTTCCCTTTGCCAATTCGCTCTTCGCATAAAAAGTAAAATGCTATCCTGAAAATTAATACTTGGAAAATACTCTGCGTCTTTACTATTAATACTATCGCCTATATTTTGAATAGTAATTTCTTTTGCAATTGGATACCTTATTGCAAAGCTGCATGTTTTATAAAGGCTTTCCGCTTTGTCTTTCAAATAAGTGGGTAAAGCATTGTTGGCAATTAATGGTTGTAATCTATTATATGCAGTTGTATAATCTCCCTTCATGGCATATAAACTAAGGTACTTGATGATAAATGGTTTTGCCTCATTGCTATCCATACTCCATGCTTTGTCAAAAGCTTGCATAGCTTCATCTACTTTCTTTTGTTCAAAAGCTTCTTGAAATATATTTAATTGAGAAAAAGCAGTTTGATGGTTGCTTAGAAAAAGCAAACTGAATAAGGCAATATGCAATTTGCTTGATCGCATGATTAAGGTACTTGAATATACTTATGTAATTGTGCGCTCAATTCCCATTGTGGGTGGGTTTTGATATAATCAATTGTAAGAGGAGTCATCTCGGAAGACTTATCCCATTCTGGCTGTAAATATAATTTGCAAGAAGGGCTTACTTGTTTTGCATAAGTTTCTGCCCAATCAAAATCGTGTTTATTAAATACCACTACTTTTAATTCAGAAGCTTTTGAAATATTTTCTTCTAATGGGGCTTTGAATTTTTTTGGAGACAAACAAACCCAATCCCAATTCCCAGACATCGGACTTGATCCAGAAGTTTCAATATTGGTTTCAAAGCCTGCTTCTTTTAAAGCTGTGGTTAATGCATCTAATTGATACAACAATGGTTCACCCCCAGTTACTATCGCTAACCTTGCAGGATGCGCTTTTGCTGCATCTACAATTTCTTTGATACTTAATACAGGATGTTGTGAAGCATCCCAGCTTTCTTTTACATCACACCAAACACAACCCACATCACAACCAGCCAATCTAATAAAAAACGCGGCACGGCCTTGATGAAATCCTTCACCTTGTAAAGAGTAAAACATTTCCATTACTGGATAGGAAGTAGGGTGGCTCAAAATAGTTGATTATAAAATTTATAAACCTTGGTAGGCTTTCATGGTGTTTTTTAATAAGGCTGCAATGGTCATTAAACCTACACCTCCTGGCACTGGTGTAATCGCGCCCGCCACTTCACTTGCAGATGCATAATACACATCGCCTTTAATTCTAAAACCTTTTTTAGCGGTATCATCTGCAACTCTGGTTATACCCACATCAATAATGGTAGCTCCTGGCTTGATCATGTCTGCATGAACAAACTCTGGAATACCCACAGCAACTACTAATATATCAGCATTTTTACACGCTGCCATTAAATCTTCTTTTGGAGTATGTCTGTGACAACATGTAACAGTAGCGTTTCCTTGTGGATGATCGTTGCTCAATAAAATACTCATTGGTCTGCCAACAATATTACTTCTCCCAATCACCACGGCATTTTTTCCTTTAGTAGGAATATTGAAATGCTCCAACATCAACAAAACACCATAGGGTGTTGCTGGAATAAATGTATTCAATCCTTGTACTAATCTACCCACATTGGCAGGATGAAATCCATCCACATCTTTATTGGGGTGAATGGCTTCAATTACTTTGGCGTCGTCAATATGTTTAGGTAAAGGCAATTGAACCAAAATGCCATCTACATTTTCGTCTTTATTTAATGTTTCAATTTTTGCTAATAATTCTTGCTCTGAAACTGTATCCTCAAATCTGTACAAGGAAGATCCAAAACCCGTTTCTTCACAATTTTTCACTTTGCTTGCAACATAGGTTTCACTTGCTCCATTGTTACCTACTAAGATGGCTGCTAAATGGGGTGTTCTTTTACCTGCTGCTTTTAAGGCTGTGGTTTGTTCTAATAAACTTGCTTTTACCGCTGCGGAAGCTATTTTGCCATCTAGTACTAACATGCTGCAAATTTAGTTTATTTTAAGATTGGTTCCGAGTATCTTTGTTATCATAATTTGAAATATGGAACAACAACCCAATCAACCCTTAAATATTGAGATCAGCGAAGAAATCGCAGAGGGTACATATGCCAACTTGGCTATCATTACACATAGCAATGCCGAATTTGTGGTAGATTTTGTGAATGTGATGCCAGGCACTCCAAAAAGTAAGGTAAAGTCTAGAGTGATTTTAACACCTATGCATGCTAAGCGTTTTATGAAAGCCATGGTAGAGAATATTGAAAAGTTCGAGGCAGCGAATGGTCCTATCGGTGATATGGAAGCGATTGAAATTCCTATGAATTTTGGTGGCCCAACTGCACAAGCATAGTCTTACCAATTGCTAGCCTGCTCGGCATAACTATAATATCCTTCGGTGCTCACAATAATATGATCTATTAATTGCAGATCAAATACCTGGGCACCTTTTTTCACCTTCTCTGTTAATCGGTCATCCATATTGCTTGGCCTTAGTTGACCGCTGGGATGATTATGGCATATAATGAAACCTGTTGCACTGTATGCGAGTGCTGTTTTAAAAATAATTCTTGGATCTGCGATGGTTCCAGTAATGCCTCCTTCACTTAATATTTCTTCATGAATTATTTTATTGGCTTGATTGAGTAAGAGTATCATGAAATATTCTTTGGGCTCGTATTGCAAACTGTTTCTTAAGTATTGCACCACATCTGAACTTTGGGAGATGGCTGTTTTGGGATAATGCGTATCCAGTCTTCTTGATCCTAATTCAATCGCTGCTAAAATTCTGACAGCTTTCACTTTTCCAATGCCTTTAATGTTCAAATTCAAAATATCTTTTAATGTAAAGCCAGCTAATTTTTTAAAATTATGTTGGGTACTGGCTAAAAGCGTTCTTGCCATTTGTATTGCATTTTGATTGGCCGTGCCATGTTGTAATATAATAGCCAATAATTCTGCAGTGCTCAAATGCTTTGCACCTTTTGTATATAATTTATAAATGGGTTGATCTTCTACAGCCCAGTGCTTAATAGAATCTTGCATGCTTAGCTTCTTTACGACAAAAATCCAAGAAACAGGCACCTAAATCTTGGGTATTAATACGCTAAAAACGCATCATATGTGTATAAGTCAGCTACTTGTTGAAAAGTAGCCCTTTTATTATTTAATTCTTTTTATGCTTCTCTTTAACTTTGACTCAATACACTACTCCATGAATCCTTCAGTTAAAATATTTGCAGGTACTGGCTCAACCGAACTTGCAGAGAAGATTGCCCAAAGATTTGGCGCCCCTATAGGTAAAGTAAATATTCAAAAATTCAGTGACGGAGAATTCCAGCCTGTATTTTTGGAAAGTATCCGTGGCGATTATGTTTTTTTAGTACAAAGTACATATGCGCCTACCGATAATTTAATGGAGTTGTTATTAATGATTGATGCAGCGAAAAGAGCAAGTGCTTATAAAATTATTGCGGTACTTCCTTATTATGGATTTGCGCGTCAAGATAGAAAAGATAAACCACGTGTTGCGATAGGTGCTAAATTGATCGCTTCTTTATTAGAAACAGCTGGCGCGAATAGAGTGATCACCATGGATTTACACGCCGCACAAATTCAAGG